>NZ_JBHMAA010000006.1:0-286643 GCF_042429745.1 Neorhizobium puerariae
CGGCCCGGTCGTCGACGACAAGCAGTTGAAGCAGGACACCGACTACATCGAGATCGGCAGGCAGGAAGGCGCCCGGCTTGCCTTCGGCGGCGAACTCGTGAAGCGCGGCACCCCCGGCTTCTACCTCCAGCCCACCCTCTTCACCGAGGCGACCAACCAGATGCGCATCTCGCGCGAAGAGATCTTCGGGCCGGTCGCATCGGTCATCCGCGTCAAGGACTACGAAGAGGCTCTTGCCGTGGCCAACGATACGCCGTTCGGGCTTTCGGCCGGCATCGCGACGACGAGCCTGAAGCATGCGACGCACTTCAAGCGCAACTCGGAAGCCGGCATGGTGATGGTCAACCTGCCGACCGCCGGCGTCGACTTCCACGTCCCGTTCGGCGGCCGCAAGGCCTCCTCCTTCGGGCCGCGCGAACAGGGCAAGTATGCCGCCGAGTTCTTCACCGTCGTGAAGACCGCATACACCCTGGCCTGATAGAACCCGGTCCTAACAAAAAAAGCGCTGCCGTCCCGGGATGGCAGCGCTTTTTTCATTCAATCGAAGCGGTTATTCGGCGGCAACGCCGGAGCGCTTCGGCAGCCTCCAGTTCGGGCGCGGAAAGTGGCAGGTATAGCCATTCGGGTAGCGTTCCAGATAATCCTGGTGCTCCGGCTCCGCTTCCCAGAAGTCACCAACCGGAGCCACTTCCGTCACCACCTTGCCCGGCCACAGGCCCGATGCATCCACATCGGCAATCGTATCTTCGGCAACCCGCTTCTGAACATCGTTTTCGTAAAAGATCGCCGACCGGTAGCTCGTGCCGATATCGTTGCCCTGCCGGTTCCTCGTGCTCGGGTCGTGGATCTGGAAGAAGAATTCCAGAAGGTCGCGGTAGCTGGTCTTCGACGGGTCGAAGACGATCTCGATCGCTTCGGCGTGCGTGCCGTGATTGCGATAGGTGGCGTTCGCAACATCGCCGCCGCTATAACCGACGCGGGTGGAAATCACACCCGGAAGACGCCGGATCAGGTCCTGCATGCCCCAGAAACAACCGCCCGCCAGGACGGCCCGTTCGGTAGTCGTCGTCATGCTTTCCTCCTTCGGTTCTGGATTTGCCACTTAAATGGCGACCCCGGGAAGAAAATTCAACGTCGGGCCGTTTCTCGCCCTATCCGGCGGCATCGACAATCGGCCGAACGGCTGCCTCCATGCTGTGCCGTGTCGTGCCCGTGACAATGACGCCGAGCAGCGGCGCGGCGATGCCAACCTCCTTCAGCTTCGGCATGTCATCGGGCACAAAGCGCTTCTGGCTCGGCGCGATGACCGGAATGCCGGCCTTGGCCGTAATGTCCCCATAGCGGACGATATCGGTCTCGTCGAGCGGCTTGCCATAATCGGCAAAGGACGCGACCGAAGCCTCCATCATCGCGCCGGGGATTTCGAGGATCTTCCTCAGGTCCTCGTCGGTGCTCTTTTCGCCAAGCGCCGGCATCGGGCGAAGCCTCGACTCCAGCAGGTGAGGCTGCATGTCGCTGAAATAGATGTTGAAGCCCTCGAAGCCGAGCTCGGCGAGTGCATCCATCTCCGGGGGACTCGGCACCTTCTCCTGACCCGCCATCACAAGCAGCGGTGCGCCCAAAGTCGCAAGCTTCTCGTAGAAAGGCCGCTCCTCGCCAAAGCTGCCGAAAGTCGTGCCCGTCGCACGGTGGTAGGCGTTGAGATGCACCTTGATGGCGAAGGCCCCCGCTCCGAGCGCGGCCTTGGCAAGATCGATGTCATGCCGGGCAAGCGAGACGATGACCGGAAATTCGCCGCCGCGCAGCGCCTTGGTAAGCCTGGTCTCGGGATAGATCGGCATCGGGGAAACCTCAGTTCAAACGTTGACCGCCATCGGCAGCGAAGAGGTGAAGATTGGCGAGTTCCGGCCGGACGCGGATCGTGGCGCCGAGAGAAAGCGATACACGCTCGCGGAAGACGCCCGTGACCTGCGTCTCGCCGAGCTTCATCGTCACCTGGGTTTCGGAACCCATCGGTTCGACGAGGATGATCTCCGCCGGCACGCCATTGTCATCGAGCGCAAAATGCTCCGGCCGGATGCCATAAACCGCCTCGCGGTCGCGAAACTCATGCGCGGATTCCGGCAAGGGCAACAGAATGCCCGGTGCCGAAAACCCCTCCGCAGTGATCGTCCCACTGAGAAAGTTCATCGCCGGGGAACCGATGAAACCCGCCACGAACTGGTTCGCCGGCTTATCGTAAAGGTCGAGCGGCGCGCCGATCTGCTCCACCCTTCCGCCATTCAGCACAACGATCTTGTCGGCCATCGTCATGGCCTCTACCTGATCGTGGGTGACATAGATGGTGGTCGTCCTGAGCTTCTGGTGCAGGCTCTTGATCTCGCCGCGCATCACGACGCGCAGCTTCGCGTCGAGGTTCGACAGCGGTTCATCGAAAAGAAACACCTGCGGATTGCGCACGATCGCCCGACCCATCGCGACGCGCTGCCGCTGGCCGCCGGAAAGCTGGCGCGGATAGCGATCCAGCAGATGCGAAAGCCCGAGGATGTCTGCCGCCCATTTCACCCGTCCCGCGATCTCCGCCTTGCTGGTGCCGCGGTGCTCCAGCGAAAAGCCCATGTTCGTCGCGACCGTCATATGTGGATAAAGCGCATAGTTCTGGAACACCATGGCGATGTCGCGATCCTTGGGATCGAGGTCGTTGACCACCCGGCCGCCGATCCTGATATCCCCGCCGGTGATGGTTTCGAGGCCCGCGATCATCCTCAGAAGCGTGGACTTGCCGCAGCCGGACGGACCGACCAGCACGACGAATTCGCCGTCGCGGATATCGAGATCGACGCCATGGATGATGTCGACGGCGCCATAACTCTTGCGGACACGGGAAAGGGTAACTTCAGCCATCAATCAGATTTCCAGTTCTTCAGCCCCGTTGTTCAACCTTTGAGGCCGGTATGCGCGAGCCCTTCGACGAATTGCTTCTGCGCGATGATGAAGACGATGAGGACCGGCAGCGCGGTCAGCGTCGCTGCGGCGAGCTGAATGTTCCACATCGGCCCGCCATAAGCGTCGGTATACTGGGTCAGCGCCTGCGGCAGCGTGAATTTTTCCGCGCTCGACAGGAAGACGATCGGCTCCAGGAACAGGTTCCAGGAATGCAGGAAGGTGAAGATCGCGACCGAGGCGAGCGCAGGCTTGGCGAGCGGTAGTGCGATCTTGCGGAATATCTTGAAGCGTCCGAGGCCGTCGACGCGCGCCGCCTCCTCCAGTTCGCTCGGCAGCGTCACGAAGAACTGCCGCATGACGAAGGTGGCAAAGACGCTTGGCGCGCCGAAGATCGGCACCAGGATGAGCGGCCAATGGGTGTTCACCATGCCGGCCTTCAGGAACATCTGGAAGAGCGGCACGATCGTCACTTCCGACGGGATCAGCAACCCGAGCAGCACCACCATGAAGATCGCATTGGCGAAGGGGAACTTGATCCGCGCGAATGCATAACCTGCCATGGAGGACACGACCATCGTGCCGACCGTGACCACGGCGGCGATATAGGCCGAGTTCCAGTACTGCTGCACGAAGGGCTGCAGTTCGAAGACCTTGGAATAGGTCGTCCAGTCATAGCTCTGCGGGATGAACTGCGGCGGAAAGGCGAAGATGTCGTTAATCGGCTTCACCGAGGACGTCACCATCCACCAGGTCGGGAAGACGAAGGGGATGAGCAGCACGCACATCGCCCCGTAGAGGAACACCTTCAGGCGCGGAGACAGCTCAGCTTTCATAAAAGACGATCCTCTTGCGCATCTGCCATTGGGCGAAGGTCAGAACGGCGACGATCACGAAGAGCAGGATCGACAGTGTCGAGCCATAGCCGAAGAAATGGAACTGGAAGGCCTGCTGATAGAGGTAGTAGACAAGCACGGTGGTCGAAAGCCCCGGCCCGCCCTGCGTCAGCACCGCGATCTGGGCGAAGACCTGCAGCGACCCGACGATGGTGATGATCGAGGTGAGCAGGATCGTCGGACTGATCAGCGGCAGGGTGATGCGGCGGAACTGCTTGAAGCGCGGCGCACCGTCGATACGGGCGGCTTCATAAAGCTCGTTCGGCACGCCCTGCAGCGCGGCGAGGAACAAGATCATGTTGAGGCCGACATTCTTGAAGACCTGCACGACGATGACCGAGATCATCGCGGTCGTCTCCTCACGCAGCCAGTTCGGCCCCTCGATGCCGAAGACCTGCAGCATGCCGTTGATGCCGCCGTTCTTCTGCAGCAGGAATCCCCAGACGATCGTCCAGGCGACGAGCGACACGACGACCGGCGAGAAGAACAGCGTGCGGAAGATGGTGATGCCGGCGAGTTTCTGATTGAGCAATACTGCCAGCAGTAGAGCCAGCGACAGGTTGAAGACGACGAGCCCGGCTGAAAAGATGCCGGTCGCGCCCAGCACTTCGAGGAGGTTCGTATCCTCGACCAGCATCCGGTAGTTCTGCGCGCCCGTGTAGGTGAAGGTGTTCGCCAGCACGTTCCACTCGTGCAGCGAATACCAGAAGACCAGCCCCAGCGGGATCAGCACGAAGACGACGATGCCGATCAACTGCGGGGCGATGAAGAGGAAACCGGCGAGGCTGTCGCGCCGCGCAATCGTCCAGAACGGCGATGAGGAACGGCCTTCCCGGGTTGCATGGTCCTGCGCGACAGCCATCTGGTTACCCCTTTAGCGCTTCAGGAGCGGGCCGATCTGGCCGCAGATCTTCTGGAGCGTTCCCGGGATATCCGCATCCGGCTGCCAGACCGCATCGAGGCCGGAACGCACCGCCTGCTGGATCTGCGCAAAGCCGGTATGGCCCGGGATGACCTTGCCGGTCGCGATGCCGGAGATCACGACCTTGTCGATCTGCTCCTGGCTCAACAGCGGGTTGGTTTTCTTCAGCACCTCGGCGTTCAGCAGCGACTTGCGGGCCGAGGGGAAGAACTGGCCGAGCCTGGCCGAGTTTTCCGGGTTCGTCATGTAGGCGACGAATTCGGCGGCCGTCCTGGCGTTCTTGCCACTCTGCATCACGCCGATGCCGGCCTGGCCGATCAACGCGTAGTCGCCGGCCGGTCCCTTCGGCAGCGGCACCAGATCCCAGGCGAACGGCTTGTCCTTCGGCAGCAGCGACGCGCGGCTGATCTGGGTGATCGTCATTGCCGCATTGCCGGCGAAGAAGTCGACATTCTCGCCGGGGCCCGGCATCGCCTTCTTCTTGAAGATGGCGTCGTGAATGGTGGTGAGCGCGTCGACCATCGGCTTTTCGGTCATCGTGCAGGTCTTGCCGTCGGCGCTCCAGGGAGCGGCACCCCAACCATTCCAGATGGAGGAGAGATTCTGCCACATCTGGTAATTGAAGTCGCGGACGATCAGGCCGCCCTTGCCGCCTTGGCCGACAGCCGAAGCGGTTGCGATGGCATTGTCCCAGGTCCATTGGCCGGCGGCGATCAATTCGGCAGGCGTCTTGGTACCGGCGGCCTTGATGACGTCGTTGTTGACGAACATCGCAAACGGCGAGGTCGAGAAGGGATAGGCGTAGAGCTTGCCGTCCTTCGACCAGCGCTCGGCGGCAGAAGCGCTTACTTCGTCGAGATTGTAGCCCTTTGCCGCCTTCAGCGTATCGGTGAGCGGATAAAGCGCGCCGGAATTGACGAAGTCATAGGCCGCCGTCTCGAATATCCAGGCCATGTCCGGCGCATTGCCGCCGGCAATCTGGGTGGTGAGCGCGGTGGTATAGGTCTCGAACGGCAGCGACTCGTAGGTCACCTTCACGTTCGGATGATCCTTGCTGAAGCCCGCGGCGATCTCGTTGAAGAGCTTCAGATGCGCCTCGTTGGCGCTCCAGATGGTCATGCGCAGGTTGATGGCATCCTGCGCGCTGGCGTTGCCGCCCCAGGCGAGCGGCACGGCGACGGCAAGCGCCGCCACCGCCGATTTCAGGGTCTTGTGATAGTTCATTCCCGTTCCTCCTCCAAAGATTGGTTTCTTGGTCAGTATGCCGAGATGTCCGGCCAGCGGATTTCGATGCCTTCGCGGGTAAGCTCTCGCTGGAAATCGGCCAGATGCCCGTCGTCTGCCTGCACCTGATGCGGCTTCACCCCCTTCTCCAGGCAATAGGCCGCGAGCATGCCGGCGGCTTCGCCGACATTCCATTCGACCGGATGCAGGCGGTAGCAGCCATTGGTGATGTGGGTGGTGCCGATGTTCTTGCCGGCCGCGATGAGGTTCTTCATCCGCTGCGGCAGAAGCGAGCCGAGCGGTATCTCGAACGGGCAGGACGGCACGTCGATATAGTTGTCGCCGCCGGTCGAGGGATGCAGGTCGATGCGGTACATGCCGATGCCGATGCTGTCGCGATAGTTCACCGCGCCTTTCTCTCCGCGTACCGAATAGGAAAGATCCTGTTCGACAATGCGGGTGACAGGCTTCAGGCGGCGACTTTCGCGGATATAGGGCGCCATGGCGAGGCCATGTTCGGTGCCGGTGATGTCACCGCGCAGGCGCAGGCCGCGATAGCCCTGCCCGCCATCTAGGCGCGGTGCTTCCGTCTGCAGCCAGTAGAAAACCGAGTAGGAAAGATCGGCCGCCGATTTCAGGTGCTGCGCCTTTTCCTCCTCCGAGACGTCGATGATCGTGCCGTCCATGTAGTCGATCATCGGCCAGTTCACGAAGCAGATGTCGGACTGGTAGAAGCCGGGCTGGAAATTGCGCCGCGCCGCGATGCGGCGGAAAAGCCAGAGGTTCTCGTCGCCGCCACCCTTGCGCTGGTCGGCATCGACCAGCAGCGGGTCGTCGTCGACATTGGGCGTAAACGAGCGCGTGGTGAATTCCAGCGTACGCGGATGCGGCGCGGTGAAGCCGAGCAGCGGCCCGCCCCAGAAACGCGGCTGGTACTTGCGCCAGTAGTCGTAGTTCTCCGGCTTGTCGATCGTCTGGTCGCCATCGACGCAATCGACTGCAAAGCAGATCGACACGGCCTGGACGTTGTCCGGCTGCGCCTCAGCCGGCGCGCTCGGCTCGCCGGTATCGGACTGCGCCTCGAAACCCTTCATATATTCCGTGCCGGTCATCGGCAGGAGATCGCCGAGTTCGGTCGCATCGAGGATATAGTCCGCGGAGATGACGATCTCCCTGCCCGTGTCGCGATGACGAACGACGACGGAGCGCACGACATCGCCTTCGACATCCGCCGCAACCGGCCGGTAAGGCTGCAGCACCTTGAGCCGGCCGGCGCCGCGATACGGCATCAGCATCGCTTCCATGACCGCGAGGCTGACGCGAGGCTCGGCGCAGATGCGGCTCACCCAGCCGCCGCCCGGATTGAGGTCACCCCATGCGCGGGCGCCTTCGGTCAGCGGATAGTTGTCGCGGTAATACTGGCGGATGCCGTTGCGCAGCCTGCGATAAGAGCGGGTAATGCCGAACTGCTCGACCCAGGTATGCTCGTCGGAGGGCACGGCCTGGCTGGTCGACTGACCGCCGATCCAGTCGAACTCCTCGGTCATGATCACGCTTTTGCCGGCCCGGCAGGCGCCAAGCGCCGCCGCCACGCCGCCGAGGCCGCTGCCCACCACCAGAATATCCGCTCGCATCTCTTTTGCAGACATGTCTTTCACACTCGTCTCTTTGCTGGCCCGAGGGTTTCACCCTCGACCGGTTCACAGGTCAGAAGAATTTGTTCGATAGCCGCCGCCCCCTCGATGCGACGCACCAGCATGGCGGTCGCCTGCCGTCCCATCTCCTCGCGAGGAATATTGAAAGAGGTGAACTGCACATGGCTGCGTTCAGCGCGAATATGGCTGCCGAGCACAACGGCTGAAAAATCGCCGGGCAAGGACAGGCCCCGCTCGCGGGCAGCCACTTCCACGCGCACGGCATCGGCGAGTTCGACAAAAAAGACGACCGTGGCGCCACAGGACAAAAGCGCGTCGAGGATCTCCCCGGCCGGCCGGCCGGCATCGTCGACACGGAGAACCAGCTCGACATCATCAAGTAACGCCGCCGAAAATCCGCTCCAGCGATCGACGGTGGATTCGGCTGGTCCCGACGGGCCAATATAGGCCAGTTTCTCGTGCCCGAGGGCCTTCGCCTTCTCGACTAGCGCCAGCGTACCGTTCGTATAGTCGCCGCCGACATAGGGAACGGGTCCGCCGGCATCCTCCCGTCGACCGATCGCCACGAAGGGATAATCGCCCAGAACCAGCCGTTTCAGTTCGGCCCGGTCGAATTCGCGGCCGAGCACGAGGCAGCCATCGGCGATCCGAAGCCGGTTGCCATCGGCAAATATCTTGCGTCCCCTGCCGACACCGGCGCCGGTCAGGAGCAAAAGATCATAATTCTGCGCCTGCGCCTCCTCCTCGATGCCGAGCAGGAAGGGCGTGAAGAAATCCGCCTGCTCGCTCGGGAAAGCAGGCTCGTAGGTAAAGACGCCGAGAATGCGGTTGAGCCCCTTGGCCATGCGCCGGGCGATCGGATCGGCAACGTAACCCGTCGTGCGAATGACATGCTGAACACGTTCGCGGGTTTCCTGCGGGATACGTGCCAGAGCTGTAGGAGCACCGTTCAACACAAGCGAAACGGTCGCCTGACTGACGCCGGCCAGTTTCGCAATATCGTGCTGGGTCAAGCGCTTAGTGCCCGCCACGCGACATCCTCCTGATCTCCCCTTGACTGCTAATGCGTATTAGCAGCTAATACGTATAAACAGGATCGGGCCACCTGCTGTCAAGCCGGAAAATGGGGAACCGTCGATGAAGTTCGCGGAGCATTTGAAATCGTTGGAAATTTCCGGCACGCGCGTCTTCGGCGACAGCATCACCGCAGGCTTCAATGCCAACCAGCCGCATCTGGCCTGGCCGGCCCTGTTTGCAGCCGAGGTCGACGGCTTCCCGATCCGCAACCACGCAATCCCCGGCACTGTGCTGCAGGGCTCACGCCTTGCCGACGGCAAGCCGCGACCGGACAATGGCATCGGCCGCTTCAGACAGGCTCTCGTGGACACACCACCGCATCATGATGCGATCCTGATCCTGTACGGCTATAACGACGCCCGCTACACGTCGGCGCCCGAGACGATGAACGTCCGGAACTTCAGTCGCGACTACGCGCAAATGCTGGAGGAACTGGTCAGGGCCGGCCACGCGAAAAGGCTGGCGATCGGCAGCCCGCCCTATATTCCCGATGCAGGTTTTTCAGTCGGCAGCACCGGCTTCAGCGGCCAGACGCGATCCGGCTTCGAGGACTATGCCGAGGCCGTGCGCAAACTGGCGCAAAGCTTCTCGATCTTCTACGCGCCTGTCTACGAACGCATGAAGGCCGAAGGAGATGGCGTGCTCGCCTCACCCGATCTGACCCACCCGAACGATGCCGGCCATCGTGTCATTTTCGAAGCGTTCCGGGACGCGGAAATCCGCCAGGAGACGGCAGTCGCTTAGCGCCGGATGGCGAATTGGAAGACCTCCTCCTTCGGCTCGACGCCGAGGCCGGCGCCGGTCGGCACCACATAGCTCCCCTCGCCGGACGCCATGTCGCCCTTCGTATGGGTGAGGTTCCGGTCGAAGATCGAGTGCTGGTATTCGTGATAGGGCACGTTCTGCAGCGCCGACGACGCCTGCAGGCTGGCAGCCATGAAGATGCCGACGCTGATCGAGGCATGCGGCATGATGTTCATGTGGAAGGCCTGCGCCATCTGGCCGATGCGGATGAATTCCGTGACGCCCGTATGCCCCATTTCCGGCTGCACGATGCTCATCGCCCGCGCCTCGAAGCGCGGCCGGTATTCGTAGGTGGTGCGCAACTCCTCGCCGAGCGCCAGCGGCACGCCGATGCCCGCCGCCACCCGCGCCTGGCCTTCGAGGTTTTCCGGCTGCACCGGCGCTTCGGCGAAATAGAGATTATAGGGTTCGAGCCGGCGGATGATGCGGATCGCCTCGCCCGCCTCGAACTTCCAGTGCAGGTCGACCATCAGGTCGATATCCGGGCCGACGGCTTCGCGGAGCGCCGCCATCTCCTTGACGATATCCTCTTCGGAGACCACCGCCGCGAACTTGATGCCCTTGTAACCCTTGCCGACCCAGTAGACGGCAAGGTCGCAGCGCTCCTTCAGCGTCGCCTTCGGCAAGCCGGAGACATAGGCGCGGATCGTGTCGTGCCGCCGCCCGCCGAGCAGCGTCGAGACCGGTACGCCGAGATTCTTCCCGGCAAGGTCCCAGAGGGCGATATCGACGCCCGCCAGTGCATCGAGATAATAACCGCCGAAGAAACCGCGCACCCGCATCAGATCGTAGAGGTCTTCGTGGATGACGGCCGCATCGCCCGGATCGCGGCCGATGATGACCGGACCGAGCACATCGTCGATGATCGCCTTTGTCGCCTCCGGCGCGACAATGCCGTAGCACTCGCCCCAGCCCACCTTGCCGCTTTCGCCCGTCGCCTTGATCAGCAGCGTCATATCGGTCGAGGGATAGATGGTGCGGTTGCCCTTGCGGATCAGGTAACCGCGCTCGTTGATCGCCTCGCCTTGCCTGAGAGGCCCGAGATAGGGCACCTCGCGCGGAATGGAGATGATGAAGGTCTCGACAGAGACGATCGCATCGACGACGTTTTTCGGCCCGGATTTTGACATGGGACTCCGGCTCAGTTCGGCTTGTGGTTGGTATAGGGCAGATCGGCCTCGGCCAGAAGCAATGCCAGCTCCTTGCGGTCGCCATCATCGAATTTCGGCCCCTTGCCGCGCACGAACGTATTCCTGATGACGCCGCGGCGGCGCAGCACTTCCTTGGTCATGTGCATGCGGAAGATGGCCTGGAAATTCAGGAGCGGCAGCGAGACATTGTAGAGTTTTCGCGTCGTCGCCACGTCGCCCCTCTGCCATGCATGGATCATCTGCGCATGGATATCGGCAAGCTCGGCGGCCGGCATTGTGCCAGCAGCGCCCCGCGACAGTTCGTCTGTAATGTAGCGCCCGCCGGCCCCGCCGAAGATCGCGTCCAGCGAACCGTTGGCAGCAGCCTTGATGCGGGTGAGGTGCTGGCCGCAGGGCGCGGTCTCCTCCTTGACGTAACGGATCTCCGGAACCGCATTGGCGACGGCAGCGACCTCTTCCGGTGTCAGCCCCGCGCCGATCGGCTTCGGCTGGTTCTGCAGCATGATCGGCACGCCCGCGTTGGCCGCTACCTGCCTGAAATAGGCGGTCTGCGCCGCAATGTCATTGCCCAGTGACAAGGGCGCCATCACCATCGCCGCCCCTGCCCCGATCTCGGCCGCCTGCGCCACATGCTTCGCCGCGGCCTTCGGGTCCGGATCGCTGGCGCCGATGATGATCGGGATACGCCCGCCGATACGGTCCGCCAGCAGTTCCACCTGCCGCTTGCGTTCTTGCCAGCTCAGCGTATCCACCTCGCTCGCCACGCCCGGATAGACGACGCCGTCCACCTTGCTTTCCAGGGCGAAGTCGATGATCGACAGGAAATCCTGTTCGTCGATCGAGCCGTCGTCGCGAAACGGCGTGGGAAGAACGGGAAAAGCTCCGGCTAAGGTTTTGGTCATTTGACTGCTCCGGCGGTGACGCCCTGAATGAAGTAACGTTGGAGGAACATGAAGGCCACGACGATGGGAGTGGATGCGATCAGCGATGCCGCCATGGCGCCGCCCCAGTCGGAATTGACCTCATTGAGATAGGTGAGAAGCAGGCCCGGCCCGATCGTGCGCTTCTCGTCCGAAACGATCAGCGTCATGGAATAAAGAAGGTCGTTCCAGGACCACATGAAGGAATAGAGGAAGACGGTCACGATCGGCGGGATCGAGATCGGAATGACGATCGTGTGGAAGATCCTGAGATCGCTTGCACCATCGGCCCGTGCCGCATCGATCAGCTCGTCCGGCACCTGCGAAAAATAGCTGTAAAGCATGTAGGTCGAGACCGGCAGCGCGAAGACGATATAGCTGAGGATCAGCCCCAGCCGCGTATCGAGCAGGTTCAGTTCGCTCATCAGCGGATAGATCGAGATCAGCAGCAGGCCGAACGGGAACATCTGCGCCGACAGCATGAACAGCATCACCGGCTGGCGTCCGATATAGCGGTATTTCGCGAAGCTGAAGCCGGCATAAAGCGCCAGTAGAGTGACGAGCGCGGCACTGCAGGTCGAGGTGATTAGGCTGTTCATCAGATACATCGGCAGCTTGCCGGTGGTCAGCGCCCTGATGAAATGTTCGAGACTCGGCACGGTCGGAAATGGCGTCGGCACAACCCGGTAGAGCTCGGCATTCGCCTTCAGCGACGAGATCGCCAGCCAGTAGAGCGGGAAGAACAGGAAGAAACCGATCACGAGGGTGGCGAGGCCGAAGACGATCTTCGCTTGTTTTGAAGACAGATCGAACATGGTCAGTTACCCTTCACCAGTATGCGCAGATAGAGGAAGGCGGGCGGCAGCAGCGAGCAGACCCAGAGCACGCCGACTGCGGACGCAAAACCGATATCCCACTGTTCGAAAGCCCGCCGATAGACCTCGACGGACAGCACCGTCGTCGCCCGCACCGGCCCGCCGCCGGTCAGCGCATAGATCGTGTCGAACTGTTGCAGGTTGCCGATCACTCCGAGCACCACGACGATGATCAGGACCGGGCGCAGATGCGGCAGGATATGGTCGCGCAGTACCGCCCAGTTGCCGGCGCCATCGACGCGGGCCGCATCGATCTGCTCCTTGTCGAGGCTCTGCAACCCGGCGAGGAAGAAGGACATGAAAAGCGGGATGGAGAGCCAGATCTTGGTGAGCACCACGGCGAGCATCGCCCCCTCCGGCGTCGAAAGCCAGGCCTGCGGGAAGTCGATGAGGCCGAGTTCCATCAGGAAGGCATTCAGCACGCCGTAACGGGAATTGAAGATCCAGCCCCAGATGAAGGCGCTCACCGTCGACGGCAGCACCCAAGGCAAAAGCGACAGCGAACGCAGCACACCGCGCCCGGCAAACGGCTGGTTCATGATCAACGCCCAGCCAAGGCCAACCACCAGCGTCCCGACCGTCGTCAGCGCCACGTAGATGGCAGTGGTTGTGAAGGCTGCCCAGACATCCGGATCGGAAGCGATCCTAGAAAAATTCTCAAAGCCGATATAACGCGGCTCCATCATCTCGACGGTATATTCGAACAGCGACAGGCCAAGCGCCGAGAGGAACGGATAGAGGATGACCGCGCAGAACGCGACCGCCGCCGGCAGGAGCAGCAGCAACCCGATACGGTTCTGCCCCGCCTTCAGCCCGCCCCGGTTCGCATGCGGCGAGGCCGGATAGGCGAGCATGTTGTTTTCGATCACGGCCATGGGTTATTCCTGTTGGTATCAAAGCAAGCTGGCGTTCGAGGAGTGCCCCCTCACCCGGCCTCCGCTGCGCTCGGCCACCCTCTCCCCAAGGGGAGAGGAGAATCTGAGACATTGCGGCAGGTCTTCTTCTCTCCTCGCGGAGAAGGTGCCGGCAGGCGGATGAGCGGGCAGCGCCCCACTATTCCGACTTCTTCGCCTTCTCCATGCTGGTCGTCAGACGCGCCTGCATGGACTTGATCGCATCATCGGCCGACTTCTGGCCGAGCAGCGCGCCCTGTACTTCCTCGCCGATAATCGTCGTCAGCTCGGCTGCGTTCGACCAGATGCCGACCTCGTTGCGGCGTGAATCGCCCGTCGCTGCCGACCAGTTCCTCAGATAGGCGTCGCTGGCGACCGCCTCGCGCGCGGATCTGGTGACCGGCAATGCACTCATTTTCAACGGAAAATCCGTCTGCACCTTATCCGACGTGATGTAGGACAGGAACTTGTCGGCCGGATCGGCCGCCTTGGCCTTGCCACCGGTGGAAAACTGCACCAGAAGATGGCCCCACTGCACCGAAACCGGCTTGTCGCCCGCCTTCAGCACGGGGGTCGGCATGGGCAGCACGTTGGCGTCGAAGGCTTCCCCCTTGCCGGAAAAGTCGCGCAGGAAGGTGCGGGTCTGCGGAGCGTCGAGATAGAAGGCGGAGGCGCCCTGCCCCATCAGCCGGCGCGAATCCGGGCGGTCGATTTCCGGTGCCGCCAGGCGATCCTTCATCAGCCCCACCATGAAATTCAGCGCGTCACGGCTCTGTTGGCTGTCGACCACGACCTTGCCGCCATCATCGATGATCCGGCCGCCATGGACCCAGTTCCAGACCATGAAGTCGATCAGAATAGAACCGTTGTTCTTGGTGGCCATTGTATAGGGAACGGAATTCGGCACCTTGTCGCGCACGGCAATGAGCGCTTTCCTGAAGTCGTCGACAGTCTTCGGCGCGTCGGCGATACCGGCCTTGGCCAGCACTTCCTTGTTGGCGACCATGCCGATCGAGCCGGAGATCAGCGGCAGCGCGAGCTGTTTGCCGTTGATATTGCCCATGGCGAGCGCATCCGGCGCGAAGGTCGCTTCGAGCTTGTCCTTGCCATAGACCGCATTCAGATCGACGAGACTGTCGAGGCTCGCGAAGGTCGGCAGCCAGCGTTCGGAAAGCTGGGCGATATCCGGAAGGGTTTTCGACCGGGCGCGCAGGAAGATGTTCTTCTGCATGTCGCCCCAGGCGAAGCCAAGCGGTTCGACCGTCAGCCCCTCAGCCTTGCTGAAGCCGTCGAGGGTCGTCTGGACGATCGCCTTGTTGGCCTCTTCCGCATAGGTGAAGCTCATGAAGCTCAAATCGGCAGCCTTGGCTCCGCCCGAACCGAGGGCCAGCGCAACGGCCGCAGTCCCGATCATTCTGGTTATGCTGTTCATCATATCCTCCCAACGAAACGATGATGGAACTCTGTTTCAAACCGGAAAAGGTTAAGCGGCGAGTGCCAGATCCGCTTTCACTCCCTTAAACGACGCCTCCGTCCACGATGAATGTCTGCGCCGTGACGAGGCGGGAATCATCCGCCGCCAGGAAGAGCGCCATGCGGGCGATATCGGGCGGCAGCAGATGTTCCTTGAGGCACTGCACCTCGAGGTATTCGGAAAACTTGCCCTGATAGATGCGTTTTGCCCGCTCCACCTGACGTTCTGTCAGCACCCAGCCGGGCGCGATCGAGTTGACGCGGATGTTCCGTTCGCCAAGCTCGCGGGCAAGCGACTTGGTCATGCCCATGACGGCGGATTTTGCGGTCGTGTAGAAGATCAGGCCGGCCGCGCCGCGCATCCAGGAGATCGACCCCATATTGATGATCGCCCCGCCGCCGGCCTCCGCCATCTCGGCCACGACCGCCTGTACCGCAAAGAATTGATGGCGCAGGTTCGTCTGGAACCGCTCGTCCCAATAGTCCGGCGTCACCTCTTCGATCGGCCTGCGGTCGTCATTGCCCGCATTGTTGACCAGCACCCGGATCGGCCCGATCTCGGACCGCAAGGCCTCGATACCGGCCTTCAGCGCGTCGATATCGCGCAGGTCGGCGGCACGACAAAATGGCCGGTTACCTGTCCTTTCGCTGATGGCCTCAGCCGTTTCGTCCGCCGCATCGGCGTTGAGTTCGAGAAAACCGACCTTGCAGCCCTGCGCACAAAAATGCTCGACCAGCGAAGCGCCGATGCCGGAACCGCCGCCGGTGATCAGCACGCCCTTGCCCCTGAGGCTCGGATATCTTGCGACCTCGACATGGACCTTCTCGATGAGTTCCGGATGGATGGTCATGCGGCCTCCAGGGCGACGGGGCGCGCGGAAGCCAGCGACAAGCCATCGGCAGAAAAGACATGGATCATGGCCGGATCGACATGGACGCCGATCGGTTCGTTGCGCCTGACGGCCCGGTCGCCGGAAAGCCGCACGACGACCATCTCTTCGGAGCCTTCGAGCACCACATAGGCATAGGTGTCGCTGCCCAGGTGTTCGGTGATGGTGACAATGCCGGCGAGAGAATCCGGAGCGCCGCGATTGACGAGTTCCACATGCTCGGGCCGGATGCCGATCTCAGCCGGTGCGGCGGAGAGATTGCGTGGCAAACGCACCTCTCCGCCGGGCACGGCGAAGACGCCTTCGCCTTTCCTGGCACCGAGTTTCAGGAAGTTCATCTTCGGCGAACCGATAAAGCCTGCGACGAAGCGGTTGACCGGCTTGTTATAAAGATCAAGCGGCGAGCCGATCTGCTCGACCTTGCCGGCATTCAGCACGACGATCTTGTCGGCAAGCGTCATCGCCTCGATCTGGTCGTGAGTGACGTAGATCATCGTCGTGCCGAGCGTCTCCTTCATGCGGGCGATCTCGATCCGCATCTCGACGCGCAAGGCCGCATCGAGGTTCGACAGCGGCTCGTCGAACAGAAAGATACGCGGTTCGCGCACGATGGCGCGGCCGATCGCGACGCGCTGGCGCTGCCCGCCGGAAAGCTGACGCGGCTTGCGCTCCAGATAGGCGTCTATGCGCAGCTTCTCCGCGGCTTTCGCGACGCGCGAAGCGATCTCCTCCTTCGGAGTTCCGGCAAGACGCAGGGCATACCCCATGTTTTCCGCGACCGTCATATGCGGATAAAGCGCATAGGACTGGAAAACCATGGCGATGCCGCGCTTGGCCGGCGGCACGTCGTTGACCAGTTCTCCGTCGATCGCCATCTGGCCGGACGTGATTTCGTCAAGGCCGCAGATCAAACGCAAAAGCGTGGATTTTCCGCAGCCGGACGGGCCGACGAAGGCGACGAATTCGCCGTCCTCCACCGTCAGGTCGATCCCTTTCAGCACCTCGGCGGAGCCGAAGGATTTGCGGATGTCTTTCAGCTCAAGCTTTGCCATGGGCTCCTCTTCCCAAATTCCTTCCCATGTCATCCTCCTCAGCCTGCGAACATCTGCGCAGGCAGCCCCCTGATGCCGGTATCGATGGCAAACACGCTGCCGGAAAGCGGCGCTTCGCCAAGCTGCGCGGCCGACAGCCGGATGCGCGCCGAGGTGACGAACAGTGTCTGCATATCCGGCCCGCCGAAGACGCAGCTCGTCGGACGCGGCACCGGCAGGTGCACGACGCGCTCGACCTTGCCCTCGGGATCGTAGCGGGTGACGCACCAGCCGTCCCAATGGGCGATCCAGAGGAACCCTTCCACGTCGACGGTCATGCCGTCCGGCTTGCCTTCCGCCTCCGGCACGGCGATGAATGCCCGCCGGTTGGCGATCTCGCCGCTTTCGATATCGAAATCATAGGCATAGATGGTCTGGCGGTTGGTATCGATGAAATACATGATGCGGTCGTCCGGGCTCCAGCCGAGACCGTTCGAAACGTGGAAACCGCGATCCATCTCTCGCGCGCGTCCATCGGGGTCGATCCGCCACAGCCGTCCCTGGTCCGGCGTCGTGTCGATTGCCAGGGTGCCGGCCCAAAGCCGTCCACGGCGGTCGCATTTTCCGTCGTTGAAACGGTTGCCCGGACGGTCCGCCTCGGGACGGGCAATCGTCGTGATATCGCCGTTCGAAAGGTCGATGCCACGGATTTCCCCATGCATGGCAGCGACGAAACCGCCACGGGAGCGCGGCACGATGAAGCTGATCAGCTCCGGCACCTGCATGGAGGCATAGGTCCCCCGCACCGGATCGCCGGTATGAACCGCCGGCGCCAGGATGTCGACGAAATAGAGCTTCCTGTGCTCCGGCGACCAGTGCGGCCCCTCGCCGAGGAAGGTGCTGGCCGGTATGACGCAACGCACGTCGGCGCGATCGGGGCCGAGGGGACGCGGCTTGACCGCAAGCGACATGGCGAATTCTCCATAATTGCCGGAGGTACGGCGCGCGGCTTCGATGACGTCGCGGCCGAAGGCGTGCAACCGGTCGACAGGCAGGCGGAAGGACGGGCCGATGATGCCGATCGCACCGATCGGCTCGCCGCGATGGTTGAGGACGGGGGCCGCGACCGAGGAGATGCCGATATGCTGCTCATCCACCGAGACCGCGTAGCCGCGCGCCTTGGTAAGATCGAGCTGACGGCCCAACTCCTCCGGATTGACGATCGTATTGGGCGTCAGGCGCTCCAGTTCGGCGCCGTCGAGCAAAGCCCGCCGTTTTTCGAGCGGCAGATGCGCCAGGATCGCCTTGCCGAGGCCGCTCGCATGGGGTGCGGCGCGCGAGCCGACGCCGTTGTTGAGGCGAAGCGGCTGCGGCACTTCCCGCTGGTCGATATAAAGAATGCTGTCGCCGTCGAGCACACCGAGACGGATCGCTTCGCCCGTCAGGTCTCGGAGCCGCGCCAATTCGGGCTCCGCCGCGCCGCGCAGGTCGAAATTGTCCCAGACCTTGTGCGCCCACTGGAAAAGCCGCGGCGCCAGCCGGTAGACCTGATCGCGCATGTCGAAGGCGAGCAGCCGTTCGTCCACCAGCGCCTGCAGCAGGCGGTGCAGTGTCCCCTTCGGCAATTGCGTCTGGTCGAGCAGTTCGGTGAAGCGCAGGCCCCGGGCTTCGGCCGCCACCGCATCGACGATCTGGATGCCGCGCGTCAGCGCCTGAACCCCGGGCACTCCGCCCGTATCGTTCGCGACCTCCTTGTCGAGCGTCTCCAACTGCACCTTGACCATGACCTCTCCCTGACGGCTGTTTTCGTCGCTGCTCCGCAGCATGCCGCCCCGCTCTTGCCAAGAGAGTTATCTTGGAACTAAGTTCCATGTCAACTGTGAAACTGAGGCGGCCAATCACGGGGCCGCCCATGGGAGGACATCTTGCGTATTACCAAAGTGGATCATTGGCTGGTCCGCATGCCCTTTACCGAGGATATCTTATGGGGTTCGGGCCGCCGGATCGGCACGACGCGACTCATCTGCCGGATCGAGACGGATGCGGGGATCATCGGCTGGGGCGAAACGATCTCGCTGATCGCCAACGTGCCGGCGGTGTTCACCGATATCGTCGCGCCGCTCGCGATCGGCTATCCGGTCGCGGATGCCGAGCGATTCCATCGTCATGTGCTCGGCGCGGGCTTCTATCATCACAAGCGCGCCGCCGTGATGGCGATCTGCGCCCTGGAGATGGCCATGTGGGATGCGCTCGGCAAACAGGCCTGCCTGCCGCTTTACGCGCTATGGGGCGGACGCTGGCGAAGCGACGTGGAGGCTGCCGCCTATCTCTTCACCAACGATCCGGAGGGCCTGTCGGAACGGCTCAGGCGGTTCCTCGATCTCGGCTACACGACCTTCAAGGTGAAGATCGGTTTCGACGAACGAAGCGATATCACGCTGGCGGAAACATCGCGCAAGGTGATCGGCGACCATCCGCTACGGCTCGACGTCAACGGCGCCTGGAACCCGGCGACCGCAAAGCGGCAGCTCGAAAAGCTGAAACCCTTCGATCCCGCCTATGTGGAGCAGCCGCTGGAGCTCGACGACCTCGTCGGTCACGCGGCTCTGGTCGCCCGTTCCGCGGTGCCGATCGCACTGGACGAAAGCGCCTATACGCTTTCCGATGTCGGCAATATCGTTCGCGCCCAGGCGGCGGATGTCGTTCTGCTCGATCCGCATGAAGCGGGCGGGCTGTGGCAGACGATCAAGGCTGCGGCGATCTGCGAGGCGGTCGGCATGTCCGTGACGCTGCATTCCGGCGCCGAACTGGCGCTTTCGCAATCGGCCTATATCCACCTTGCCGCCTCGCTGCCCAATATGTCGATCGCCATCGACACCGAGCGCGCCTATCTCGGTGGCGATATCTCTCCCAATGCCCCTATCCTGAAAGACGGACGGTTCCAGGTGCCCGAAGGTCCCGGCCTCGGCGTCGAGGTGGACCTGGAGCGGCTCGAACAATATCGGGTCGACCGCATCGCCGGAGCCTATCTCGATGCCGAACGCGACGACTGGTTCCCCACCAAGCCCGCCTACTAGGATGTTTCTCCCATGTATATTGCGATCGAATGGACCTCCGCCGCCTTCCGCGCGCTCCTGCTGGACGGAAAGAAAGTACTCGGAGAAAAAAGAAGCGACCGCGGCACGACGAAGGTTGCGAATGGCGCTTTCGAAGCGGCGTTGCGCGAAGAACTCGGCGACTGGACGGAAAAGGCCGGAAAAATCCTGTTTTCGGGCATGATCACCAGCCGCAACGGTTGGATTGAAAGCCCCTTTGCGCCGGTGCCGGCCGGCCCCGGGGACCTTGCCGCGCAGGCAGTCACGCACCGGATCGACGGCCTGCCGCCTCTGGTCTTCCTGCCCGGCATCGCCCAGACGAAACCGCTGCCGGACGTGATGCGCGGCGAGGAAATGTCGCTCTTCGGGCTGACTGAAACCGACGGTCTCTTCATCCTCCCCGGTCCGCATGCGAAATGGGTGACGATGCAGGCTGGCAGCATCACGGCCATTACCACCTACATGTCCGGTGAAATCCTCAACCTTCTCAAGAAGGATTCGCTTGTTGCGCGGCTCATTCCGGCAGATTACGAGGAAAGGCCCTCAGCCTTCCGCCGCGGCGTCCTGACGGCTTATGACGAAAGCGGCCTGCCCGGCGGCATTCTCGCCCGCATATTTTCCGCCCGCAGCCTCGTGCTTTTCGATCGGCTTCAAGCCGAAGAGATTGCCGATTACCTTGCCGGCCTGATGATCGGCGCGGAGATACGCGAGGCCCTGAGCGACCGCGAATCCCCTCAGATCCACATCATCGGCCATACGGCGCTCGCCGGGAAATATCGGATCGCCCTCGAACTTTTCGGGGTAGAAGCCGCACAAGTTCTACCCGATATCGCGACCGGCTTCCACCGCGTGGCTTCCTGACGAGACGGACGCGAGAGAATCGATCTCACCTGGCCTTCAATACCGAGACTGCGAGCTCGCTGTTATGGACATATTCGTTGGCGTCCGGCTGGCGCTGGACGAGCAGGATGAACAGGAGGTCCGTCAGCATCAACTGGGCGTCGCGCACCGTAATCGAAGAGGAGCGGACACGCTCCTCGTCCGCGACAGTATAGAGCCGGATATTCGCGGCCTGCATCAGGGGATTGCCGTTGAGCCCCGTCACGGCGATCACCGTCGCCCCCCGCTCCTTCGCCAGCTCCGCGATCCGCAAGGTCTCGATACTGGTGCCGGAATAGGAAAGCGCAAAAAGCACGTCGTCCTTGCCGAGCGTCGAGACATTCGCCATCTGCACATGGCTGTCGCTATCGTGCAATACGTTGCGACCGAGCTTCATCAGCTTGTAGGAAAAGTCGCGCGCGACCAGCGAAGACGCGCCGACGCCCGCCATATGGATGCGGCGCGCATCATCGAGCGCCGTCAGCGCCCGTTCGATCTCCGGCTCGTTGTTGACCGCCAGCGTCTGCTGCATCGACTGCATCTTGCTGCCGATCAGCTTTTGCAGGATGGTCAGATAGCTGTCGCCCACCTCGATCGTTCCGTGGATCATCCCGGGTGGCGCATGCCATTCCTGCGCTTTCGCCTCGCTGACCGCGAGCTTCAGCTCCTGATATCCGGCAAAACCGAGCTTCTGGCTGAATTTCACCACGCTCGACTGGCTGCGGCCCGTCTCGGCGGCAAGCGCGGCGGAGGAAAGCCGCAGCATCTGGTCCGGATTGTCAAGAATGAACTGGCCGATCTGCCGGTCGGCAGGCGCCATGGCCTCAAGCTGCGCGTTGATCTTCTTTAAGACTGACATGCGTTCCTTCGGAAGTTCCGCGATACCGACCCGACTTCATCAGGCTGCGGAGGATATCATCGCGACGTTCTGCTGCAACACCCCTCCACCCCTCACATCATGAATTACCACGGATCATGTCATTTTTGGGAATAAAAAATTCCAAATGATTGACAGAAACCTCGGGAAGTTTAGTTTTGGCAGGAATACGATGTGAATCGGGTTCACGCGTCTTTTCGGCAGGTTTTCGTCATGGACAGATTGCGAATCGTCGGCGGTCACCGCCTCCAGGGCGCCGTGAGCATTGCCGGCGCCAAGAATGCGGCCCTGCCGCAGATCGCGGCCACACTGCTCAGCCCCCATCCCGTCGAGCTTACCAATCTGCCCCAGGTGAGCGATGTCGAAAACATGCTGGGGGTCGTCAGTCTGCATGGCGCGGAAATCACCCGCTCGACCCACGCCACCATTATTGACCCGAAAGCCATCGTTTCCAAGGAAACGTCTTACGATACGGTGCGCAAGATGCGTGCCACGGTGCTGGTGCTCGCGCCGCTGCTTGCCCGTTTCGGCCACGCCCGCGTCTCGCTGCCCGGCGGATGCGCCATCGGTGCGCGCCCCGTCGACATGCATATCAAGGCGCTTGCGGCGCTTGGCGCGGATATCGGGATCGAAAACGGACTGATCGTTGCCGCGGCGCCGCACGGCCTGCGGGGCGCGCGCGTCGTGCTCGCCTCGCCGTCCGTCGGCGCCACGGAAACTGCGATGATGGCGGCGACCGCCGCCAAGGGCGAGACGGAAATCCTGAATGCCGCGCGCGAGCCGGAGGTCGCCGACCTGGCGGCCTGCCTTACGGCCATGGGCGCACAGATCGAGGGTGCCGGTACGCATCGCATCCTCGTGGAGGGTTCTACGACCTGGAAGCCGGCGAAACACCATGGCATTCCGGACCGTATCGAAGCAGGCACCTACGCGGTCGCGGCGGCGATGACCGGCGGCATGCTGGAACTCACCAATGCCCGGCTGGAGAACATGGCTTCCGTCGTGCAGGTATTGGAGGCCATGGGCGTCAGCGTCTGGCCGAGCGATCGCGGCCTCGTCGTTTCGCGCGACGGCCCGTTGAAGGCCGCCGATATCACCACCGAACCTTATCCGGGCTTTCCGACCGACCTGCAGGCGCAGTTCACGGCGCTGGCAGCCTGCGCGGAAGGCGCTTCGCTGATCCGCGAGACCGTGTTCGAAAGCCGTTTCATGCATGTGCCGGAACTGATGCGGCTCGGCGCCAATATTTCGCTGCAGGGCACGACCGCGCTGGTGCGCGGCGGCGCGCCCCTGAAAGGCGCTCAAGTGATGGCGACCGATCTGCGCGCGTCCGTTTCCCTCGTCCTGGCAGGGCTCGCGGCCAGGGGCGAGACGGTCGTCAACCGGGTCTATCATCTCGACCGGGGTTACGAGCAGCTCGACCGCAAACTCCGCCTTTGCGGCGCGAATATCGAACGGTTGAGCGAATGACGACGGGCAGCCCGCAATTCTTCCTGGGCGTGGACGGCGGCGGCACGGGATGCCGCGCCCGTATCGAAGATGGTCCCGGCGCGGTGCTGGGACAGGGTCTTTCCGGCCCCGCCACCACGCGGCTGGGCATAGAAGAAGCCTGGGCCTCCATCTCGCGCGCCTTCAACGCCGCACTCGACGAGGCCGGATTGAAGCCCGATGACATCGGCCGCGTCCATGTGGGCATCGGCCTTGCCGGCGCCAGCCGCAAGGCCGCGTTCGAGGCCCTGAAAGCGATCCCGCATCCCTTTGCCAGCCTGAATTTCGTAAACGATGGCATGAGCGCGTGCCTCGGAGCTCATTCGGGCCGGGACGGCGCGATTGTCATCGCCGGCACCGGCTCGATCGGATTGGGCTTTGTGGAAGGCAAAGACCTGCGCATCGGCGGTTATGGCTTCCCCATTTCGGACGAAGGCAGCGGCGCCGATCTGGGGTTGAAGGCGGTCCAGCTGGCGCTTCGTGCCAATGACGGCCGCATGGAAAAGACGGCCCTCCTGACCGAGGTCATGCAACGCTTCCAGAACGATCCGATGGAAGCGGTCGCCTGGATGGACCGATCCTCGGCGACGGATTATGCGGCGCTTGCCCCGATGGTGATGCGCCATGCGGATCAGGGCGATTCCGTCGGCCGCCGTATCGTCCAGGCGGCAGCCGAGCAGATAGACACACTGGTACGCACGCTTTTCGATCAGGGCGCTCCCCGTGTGACGCTTCTCGGAGGGCTCTCCTCCCCGCTCGAACCTTGGCTCGCCCCCGATGTCCGCCGCCGCCTGAAACCCGCGGATGGCGATGCGGTATCAGGCGCGATCATTCTTGCCCGCAAGGCTGCCGCAACGCGTTGATCCTCCAGGATAGGACAGCAAGTTCTGCCACCCAGTTTGGAATAATATATTCCAAATATGGGTTGACTCCTGGAATGGATAATCCTAACCCTTTTGCAAACACATAACGGATGGCAAGGAGGAGGTCGCGTGATGCAAAGATCGTCGAAGCTGCGCCTTAGCCCGATTTCGAAAGCAGGGCGATGACGGACGCACGACTGATATCGGAACTGGAGAGACTCGTCTCGGAAGGTCGCAATCCCCGTTCCATGGATATCGACCTCCTGCCGGCGATCGATGTGCTTCGCGAGATCAACGAGGAAGACAAGGGCGTCCCTGCCGCCGTCGAAAAGGTAATTCCCGCAATCGCGCAAGCGGTGGAAGGGATCGTAGCGGCATTCCGGAAAGGCGCGCGGCTGATCTATATCGGCGCCGGCACCAGCGGACGGCTCGGCGTGCTCGACGCATCCGAATGCCCGCCGACCTTCAGCGTGCCGGAAGGCATGGTGGTCGGCCTGATCGCCGGCGGCACCGATGCCCTGATGCATGCGATCGAAGGTGCGGAGGACGATCCGCAACAGGGGCGACAGGCGCTGGTCGATATCGGGCTGACGGCGGATGATGTCGTCGTCGGCATCGCCGTGAGCGGCCGCACGCCCTATGTCATCGGCGCGCTCAACTATGCGAGGGAAACCGGAGCGAAGACCGTCGCCCTCTCCTGCAATCCGGAATCGGTCATCGCGGCGATTGCCGATATCGCCATTTCGCCGGTTGTCGGCCCGGAAATCCTGACCGGCTCGACCCGGCTGAAATCCGGCACGGCGCAGAAACTCGTGCTCAACATGCTGACGACGGCAAGCATGATCCGCATCGGCAAGACCTACCAGAACCTGATGGTGGATCTGCATGTGAGCAACCAGAAACTCCTCGCCCGCTCCGCCCGGATCATCATGCAGGCGACCGGCTGCAACGCCGAAGAGGCACGGCGCCTGCTCGACCTGACGGACAACTACGTCAAGCTTGCTATCCTGGTCGGGCTGACCGGAATGGATGTCGACGCCGCACGCACCGCGCTCGACAATGCCGGAGGCTTCCTTCGGAAAGCGATTAGTGGGAAGACAGCGTAAAGCTGCGGAATGACCGGTCCAGGCCCCGCCAAAGCGGCCGGATCGAAGGGCAAACGGATATCAATCAGAGGGAGAATTGAAATGGGAAGGCATTTTTCGACAAGGTTCGTGACCGGGATTACGCTTGCTGCGGCTCTCGGCACCGCAATCATCGCCGCCCCGGCTTCGGCAGCCACGCTGCGCATGGCCTGGAAACAGGACGCCACCGGCCTCGATCCGCACAAGCAGACGGCGTTTTCCTCGATCCGGCTGCTGGAACTGGTCTATGAGCCGCTCGTCCGGTTCGACAAGGACCTGCAGATCACCCCGGCCGTCGCGGCATCGTGGGAATTTTCCGCCGACGCCAAGCAGCTGACCTTCAAGCTCAACCCGAATGCCAAGTTCCAGGACGGCAAACCGGTGACGCCGGCCGACGTCAAGGCGTCCTTCGAGCGCATTCTCGACGAAAAGACGGCAGCAGCAGCGCGCGCCAACTTCCTTTCGATCGCTTCGATCGAAACGCCGGACGACAAGACCGTCGTCTTCAAGCTGTCGCAGCCGGACGTGCCGCTTCTGACGGCCATGGCGAGCATCAACGCCGCAATCGTCCCGGCGGCGGAAATCGCCGCCGGCACGGTCGGCACCAAGGCGCTCGGTTCAGGGCCCTTCAAGCTCGACAAGTGGGAGCCGAACTCCAAGGAGGTCCTCTCCGCCAACAAGGACTGGGCGGGCGGCAAGATCGCGGTTGACGGCATAGACATCAGCGTCCTGCCCGACGAGACCGCTATCCTGGCCGCCCTGCGCACCAAGCAGATCGATTTCGCACTCATCAACGATCCGCTGGTCGCCACGCTCGTCCCCAGGGAAGCAAGTCTCGTGCTCAACCGCACGCCGGTTCTCGCCTACCATGTTCTGCAGATGAACCCTTCCCGCAAGCCGATGGACAATCTCGCCGTACGCCAGGCGATCTCCTGCGCCATCGATCGTCAGGACGTGCTGGACACGGCCTCGGTCGGCGAAGGCAAGGTCACCGGCCCTCTCACCATGCCCGGCTATACGAACGACGCCGGCACCCTCTTCTGCTACAAACGCGATGTCGCCAAGGCGAAGAAGCTGATGGCGGATGCGGGCTTCGCGAACAGCTTCTCGGCCACCGTCATCGCCGCCAACGGCGAACCGGCGACCGCTGCGGCCGAAGCGCAGGTCATCCAGTCGCAGCTCGCCGAAATCGGCGTCAAGCTCGACATCAAGATGATGGAGCTGAACGTCTATGTGGACGCCTGGCTGAAGGGCGATTTCGACATGGCGGTGGCGCTGAACGGCGGCCGTGCCGACCCCTACTCCATGTATAACCGCTACTGGACCAAGACCGGCAACCTCCAGAAGGTCGCGAACTATATCGACGACACGCTCGACAGCCTGATGCAGAAGGGCCGCGTCGAGACCGATCCCGCCAAGCGGAAGGCGATCTTCTCCGATTTCGAAAAACACATCGTCGAAGTCTCGCCCTGGGTCTGGCTCTACACGTCCTACAGCTACACCGCGCAGCAGAAGAATGTTCAGGGCTTCACACCGACGCCGGAAGGTTCGCTGTTCGGCCTGAGCAAGGTCACCCTGCAGCAGTGACGCCTGCCTTTGGCGCATATGAGGTTGCTTGACCGATGAGTTATCTGACGCGACGGCTCCTGACGTTCCCACTCGTCATGCTCGGAGTCTCCATCCTCGTGTTCTTCGCCATCCGCATGGTGCCGGGCGACGCGATTACCGCGATGCTCGGCACCGAAGCCGGCCTGCTGACGCCGGCGCAACGACAGGCTCTGGCGGCCTATTTCGGCATCGACAAGCCGATCCTGGTGCAATACTGGAACTGGCTTGTCGGCGTGTTCCAGGGTGATCTCGGCATTTCCGTCACCCACGGCAAGCCGGTGCTCGACATCATCCTGGAGCGCTTCCCGCTCACGCTGCAGCTTGCCCTGATGTCCATGTGCGTGGCGCTGATCATCGGCCTCCCGGCCGGCGTGTTCGCCGCGACCCGCAACGAGAAACTATCCGATCTCGGTGTCCGCATCTTCGCGATGATCGGCCAGTCGACGCCCAATTTTGTCGTCGGCCTTCTTCTCATCTACGCACTCTCGGCCGGGTTCGGCATCCTGCCCGCCATGGGTGAGTTCACACCGTTCCTCACCGATCCGCTTCGCAACCTGGGCCAGATGATCCTGCCGGCCGTGACGCTCGGCTTTGCCTTCGCGGCCTCGGTCACACGCATTTCCCGATCCGCGATGCTCGACGTGCTGAGTGACGACTACGTCCGTACCGCACGCGCCAAGGGTGTACCGAAGCGCAACGTCATCTGGCGCCACGCGCTTCCGAATGCGCTGATCCCGGTCGTGACGCTCAGCGGCGTCGAATTCGGATATCTGCTCGGCGGAGCCGTGCTGGTGGAACAGATCTATGCCCTGCCGGGCCTCGGCCGCCTTGTTCTGGAAGCGATCCTGCAGCGCGACTACGCGCTGGTGCAGGGCTGCGTCCTGTTCATCGCCTTCAACTTCCTGGTGGTCAATCTCATCGTCGACCTCGCCTATGTCGCGCTCGATCCGCGCATTCGTCTCGGAGAAGGCAGCTGATGTCCATGTTGCGTGCAATCTTTTCCCATCCGAGCGGCAGGATCGGCGGCACGATCGTCGTGATCTATGTCGTCGTGGCGTTGCTCGGCATGTTCGGCATAACCCCGCACGATCCCCTGCAGCAGTTCCGCATAGACCGGCTGCATGCTCCGAACGCAGTCTACTGGATGGGTACCGATCTCTTCGGCCGCGACGTGGCAAGCCGGCTCATGAAGGGCATCGGCCAGTCTTTCCTTGTCGGGTTCTGCGCCGTGACGCTTGCCAGCTTCACCGGAACGCTTCTTGGCCTGACGGCCGCCTGGTTCGGCAAGACCTGGGACGGACTGGTGATGCGCGTCATGGACGTTTTGCTCGCCTTCCCCGCCATCCTGCTCGCACTCCTCATCATCGCGGTCGCAGGCCCCGGAACCTGGACCAGCGTCGCGGCGATCGCCATCGTCTATACGCCGATCTTCACCCGCGTGGTGCGCGGCCCGGCGCTTTCCATCAAGGCCCGCGAATTCGTCGATGCCGCCCGCACCTTCGGCTCGAGCCGGCGCTATATCCTGACCCGCCACCTCCTCCTGAATCTCGTCGCGCCGCTGACAGTGCAGGTGACACTGGCGCTGGCCTGGGCGCTGCTGACCGAAGCGGGCCTCTCCTTCCTCGGCCTCGGCACCCAGCCGCCGGCATCCTCGCTCGGCCTGATGCTGGCCGACAGCCGCAACCTGATGGAGACGGCGCCCTGGCTGCTGATCTTCCCCGCGCTGGCGATCATGATCAGCATCCTGGGCTTCAATCTGCTCGGAGACGCGCTGCGCGACATTCTCGACCCCAAGACCCGCAGCAGGACCGCATGATGGCACCGCTCCTTTCCGTATCCGATCTCCGCGTTGGCTTCGGACGCGACCCGAGACAGAACGAGATCGTCAAGGGTGTAACCTTCGATCTGGAAGCGGGCGAGACGCTGGCGATCGTCGGCGAAAGCGGCTCGGGCAAGTCGGTGACGGCGCTTTCCATCAATCGCCTCGTCGATTTTGGCGGTGGCCGCATCATCGACGGCTCAATCCGGCTGAAACGCGCCGACGGCAATATTCTCGACCTCGCCCAGGCCGCCGAGCCCGTGCTCGAAAAGATCCGCGGCGCCGAGATCGGCATGATCTTTCAGGAGCCGATGACCTCGCTGAACCCGGTGCTGTCGATCGGCACGCAGATCGAGGAGTCCTTCCGCCTGCATCGTGGCCTCACCGGCAGGCAGGCGACCGCGGCCGCCAAGGACGCGCTCGACCGCGTGCGCATTCCCGACGCGGCACGCCGGCTGAAATATGCTCCGAACCAGTTGTCCGGCGGCATGTTGCAGCGCGTCATGATTGCAACCGCCCTGGCCTGCAATCCGCGCCTGCTCATCGCCGACGAGCCGACCACCGCTCTTGACGTGACCGTGCAGGCCCAGATCATGGCCCTGCTCGGCCAACTGAAACACGAAACCGGCATGGCGATGATCTTCATCACCCATGACATCGGCCTTGTCGCCGGCATTGCCGACAAGGTCATGGTCATGCAGGCCGGCCAGGCGGTCGAACAGGGACGGCTCGACGAAATCCTCGACCGTCCGCAGCATCCCTATACGCGACATCTGCTCGGCGCCGTGCCGCATTTCGAATCGGGCCGCGCCACCCGGTCCGACTTCCATCGCGAGCCGTCGAAAGCCAAATCCCTGGCACTTGCGGTCGAGGGCCTGACGGTGCGCTTCAAGGTTTCCGGCAGCCTGTTCAACCGCTCGCCGGGATCGGTCCATGCGGTGGAAAACGTCGGCTTCGACCTGATGCCCGGCGAAACACTCGCAATCGTGGGAGAAAGCGGTTCCGGCAAATCGACCACGGCGCGCGCCATTCTCGGTCTTGTCCACCCGACCCGTGGCAGTTTCTCGACGTCTTCCGGCAAGGCCGCAGATGCGGCGAACCCTGGCGTGCAGATGGTATTCCAGAATCCCTACGCTTCGCTCAACCCGAGACTTCGCGTCGACAGCATCCTTGCCGAACCGGTGATCGCCGCCGGAGGCCGTATAAACGCCGAAACCCTGGAAAGGATGAAGGCGCTGCTGATGCGCGTCGGCCTGCCGGAAAACAGCCTAGAGCGTTATCCCCACCAGTTCTCCGGCGGCCAGCGGCAGCGGCTCTGCATCGCTCGCGCGCTGATGCTCAACCCCTCGGTCATGGTTCTGGACGAAGCGGTCTCGGCGCTCGATGTCTCCGTGCAGGCCAAGGTATTGGAATTGCTGATCGACCTTCAGCGAGAATATGGGCTTGCCTATCTCTTCGTCTCCCACGACATGGCAGTCGTGGAGCGTATCGCCCATCGCATCGCCGTTCTGTATGCCGGCCAGATCGTCGAGATTGGCGATGCTTCCTCGGTTCTTTCCAATCCGCAGCATTCCTATACAAGGCGACTGATCTCCGCCGTGCCGAGCATCGACCGGCGCAACCAGCATTTCGAACTCGATACGCGTCAGGTCCCGTCGCTTGTCAGGCCACCGGGTTTCGAGCCGCCGGAAGCGCAATGGCGGACCTTCGGGCCGGACCATCGGGCGCGAGCGGAAGCTTGAGGATGTCGAACATGGATGAAAAGACCGATGCAGATGCCGAACTGGCAGCCGTTTTCGAACGCGCCTTCGCACCGCTGGAAAGATCGGTCGCGGAAAAACGCATTCCCGGCGGCGTGCTCGGCATCGTCGATCTGAAACATGGGCGCATGACGCGTGCGATCGGCTCGGCGCAGATCGTCCCGGCAGCGCGGCCGATGACAACCGGCACCTGGTTCGATCTCGCCTCGGTCAGCAAGGTCATCTTCACCACCACGCGCATCCTGAAACTCGCCGACGAAGGCGTCATCGATCTCGACGCGCCCCTGACAAGCGTTCTGCCGGATCTTCGCCAATACAATGCGGAGGCCTGGGAACGAAAGATCTCGTTCCGCCAGTGCCTTGGGCATCAGACGCCCTTTCCGGCCGTCGAGCCAATCTATACCTACGGGCGCGACCCGGACCTGTTGCGCACCTTCATCCTGCAACGGGAATGGCGCGCCGGCCCGCCGGTCTATTCCGACATCAACTTCATCCTGCTCGGCTTCGTGCTGGAACGGCTGGCGAAAAAGACGCTGCGCGACCTCGACCCCGGGCCCGGCTTTGCCTGGTCCGCCGATCCGCAAAACTCGGCCGCGACGGAGGACTGCACCTGGCGCCACCGCGTGCTCTGCGGCGAGGTCCATGACGACAACTGCTCCGCCCTGCAGGGTGCCGGCCATGCCGGCCTGTTCGGCACCGTGACATCCGTCCTCGACTTTGCCCAGGGCCTCCTCGACGGCACCGGAGCTTCCGCCGGCACGATCTCGCTCATCCGCACGCCGCTCTCGGCCAGACGCACCCATGGCTGGGAGAAGCCGTACGAAGGCTGGTCGGGCGGGGAGAGATGCAGCCCGGGAACGATCGGGCATACCGGCTTTACCGGCACTGGTCTCTGGATCGATTTCGACAGGGGCCGGGCCTGGACGCTGCTTACCAACCGCGTTCATCCGACCCGTCATTTCGACAGCGGCATCTTCGCCTTGCGCCCGACTGTCGGCAATCTTATCAATCAGAGTTGAGGATACTTGCGATGGAACCAATCTGGGCCGTCGGCCTGATGACCGGAACCGTTCTGGACGGCAATATCGATGTCGCGCTGCTGAAGACCGACGGCGAGACGATCGATACGTTCGGCGCCTATACGCTCGCCCCCTACCCGCCGGAAATCCGCGCACTGCTGGAAGAAACGCTCCGCCAGGCCCGCGCCTGGAATTTCGAAGGTCCCGAGCCCGCGATCTTCCGCGAGGCCGAGGAGGCGTTGACGCACGCGCAATCAAAGGCCGTGAAGGACCTTGTCGAGAGCCATGGCCTGACCATGGCCGATATCGGCATCGTCGGCTTCCACGGCCAGACCGTGTTGCATCGCGCACCGACCAGGGAGCGGCTCGGCGACACGCGCCAGCTCGGAGACGGCGAGTTGATGGCCTCAATCCTCGGCACCAGGGTCGCCTATGATTTCCGCTCGGCCGATGTCCGCGCGGGTGGTCAGGGCGCTCCGCTGGCCGCGGCCTACCATGCGGCTCTCCTGCGCGGACTGGATGCTTCGGGCGATACGGCCGTTCTCAATCTCGGTGGCGTCGCCAACATCACATGGTGGGACGGCAAGGGTCTGGTGATCGCCTTCGACACCGGCCCGGCCAACGCACCGCTCAACGATTTCATGAAGGCGCGCGGCCTTGGCGATATGGACAGGAACGGTGCGCTCGGCGCATCCGGCAAGGTGGATGAGGAACGCCTTGCCAGGCTGCTGCAATATCCCTATCTCACCGCTCCCTACCCGAAGTCGCTCGACCGTTTCGATTTCACGTCCGCCATGGCTGACGGCCTCGACGACTCGGCCGGCGCGGCGACCCTTTCCGCATTTACCGCGTCTGCCGTCGGCAAGGCGCTCGATCTCCTGCCGCACCGGCCGAAACGGCTGATCGTCAGCGGCGGAGGCCGCCACAATCCGACAATCATGTCGATGCTTGAAAGCCGGGCAGATGTGAACGCCGTTTCCGCCGATACGCTCGGTTGGCGCGGCGACGCGGTCGAGGCGGAATGTTTTGCCTTTCTCGCGGTGCGCGTGCTGCGCGGGCTACCGATCAGCTTCCCGACGACCACGGGAGCACCGAAGCCCTTGCAAGGTGGCCGGCTGGCAGGGTAAGCCGCACCTTTCAGATATCGGCGTCGGGAGCGCCCCAAGATCATGAGCAAAAGGGCGATTTCCGTTTTGGGCGGCAATGCGATGCTTGTCGGCGTGCTGCTCATGCTGCTCGGCGACTTCATGTTCTCGCTGAACGACGCCATGGGCAAATGGCTGGTCGCGAGCTTCTCTGTGGGACAGGTTCTGGTCATCCGCTCGCTCGGCGCGGCGTTCATTCTGGGCCCGATGCTCGCTCGCCAGCCGTTATCCGCCCTTTATGTCGTGGAACGACCCGTGCTCCAGGTGTTGCGCGTCATCTTCGCCACCGGCGACCTCGCGCTTTTCTACGCAGCCGTCATCTATCTGCCGCTCGCCGACGTCATGACTTTTTATATGGCCGGGCCGATCTATGTCGCCGCCCTCTCGCATTTCCTGCTTGGAGAACGGATCGGCTGGCGGCGCTGGCTGGCCGTGCTCCTCGGTTTCGTCGGCGTCGTGATCGCGCTGCGTCCCTCCTCCGAGATGCTGTCCTGGCCTTCCATCTTCGGTCTTGTCGGCAGTTTCTCCTTCGCCCTGACCCTCGTCCTGAACCGATGGCTGCGCGCGACACCGGATGCCACGCTCGTTACCTGGCAGACTGTCGCAGGCCTCATCGCCGGCATTTTCCTCAGCATCGGCCACTGGAGCCCGTTCAGTTTCGGCCAACTGCTGGCCCTGCTTCTGCTTGGCATCGTCGCCTGCATTGCCCATCTGCTGATCACCCGTTCGCTGAAACTCGCACCGGCATCGGTCCTGGCGCCCCTGCAATATACGTTGCTTATCTGGGCGATCGTGCTCGGCTGGATATTCTTCGGGGATCTGCCGGATGCGCAGACCCTGGTCGGCGCAGGCGTCATCGTGCTTGCGGGGCTGTTCATCTTCCATCGCGGCAACCTCAAGCAGGATGCGGAAGCCACCGTGCCTCTCGATTCCAGCCACGGTTAAGCGACGAATTCAGATGGAGTGCACCCGGCGCGTCAGAATGGCTTCAACAGCCACAAGCCCGTCATAGATCAGCACCGCCAGGGCGCCGACAATCAGCCCGCCTTGCAACACGAAAGCAAGGTTGTTCGACTGCAGGCCGGCGATGATCACCTCGCCGAGCGTCCTTGCCGCCACCGTGGAACCGATCGTCGCGGTGGAAAGACTGATGACCGTGGAGAGCCGGATGCCTGCAACGACGACCGGCAGGGACAGCGGAAGCTCGACCTGGACGAGCCGCTGGAAACCGGTCATGCCGGCCCCGCGCGCCGCCTCCATGACTGAACGCGGCAGATTGGTGAGCGCGGTCAGCGTATTTTCAAAGATCGGCAGCAGGCCGTAGAGGAAGAGCGCGATCAGCGTCGGTTTCTCCCCGAAACCGACCGCCGGCACGGCGAGCGCCAGCACCGCCACCGGCGGAAAGGTCTGGCCGATATTCACGAGACTGCGGGAAAGCGGCAGGAACTCCAATCCAAACGGCCGGGTGACGAGAATGGCGAGGAATACGGCGACGACGGTGGCAACCAAGGTCGCGATGAAGACCGTCCGCAGATGGAGGATCGTCAGGTCAAGCAGGCTTCCCTGGTTGTAGATCACAGGCGCGCCCGGCTGCACGAGCGGCTTCAGAAGCGGCTCGAAACTTTCAGGCGCGACGAGGAAGGCGATCAGCACCAGGAGCAGCATTCCCCTGAGAATCGTCGGCAGCCAGCCCTTCATCGCGGCCTCGCAGCGCGTTTCAGGAGCGTATCGAGCGTGACCCGCCCGATACGCGCGCCGCTCGCGGAAATGACGGAAACCGCATCCCGTCCGGTCCATAGAAGTTCCGCAAGCGCTTCCCGTTGGGTCCTGTCCTCGCTGATTGGCGCACCTTCCGCCTCCCCCGGTTCCACCGCAGCACCGGCCCTCGCAATCGAAAGCAGGCGGAACGGCCGTTCGGCATCACCGATCAGTGTTTCCACGAAGGGGGTCGCGGGCGCGCGCACCAGTTCGGCGGGCTGCCCGTATTGCAGCACCCTGCCCTTGTCCATCACGGCGATCTTGTTCGCCAGATGAAACGCCTCGTCCATGTCATGCGTGACCAGCACGATGGTCGTACCGAAATGTCTCTGGATCGCCAGCAGATCGTCCTGCGCCTTGGCCCGGATAATAGGGTCGAGCGCTCCGAAGGGCTCGTCCATCAGAAGCACCTTCGGCTCGGCGGCGAGCGCCCGCGCGACACCGACACGCTGCTGCTGCCCGCCGGAAAGCTCATGCGGATAACGGGACGCGAACATTTTCGGCTCAAGCTGGAAGAGCGTCAGCAGCTCCTCGACCTTGGCGTCGATACGTGACTTCTCCCAGCCCAGCAGGGCCGGGACGGTCGCTATGTTCTGCGCCACCGTACGGTGCGGGAAAAGACCGTGGCCCTGGATGGCATAGCCTATCCGCCGGCGAAGCTCATGGCCGGGGATCGAACGATTGTCCTCACCATCCAGCCGGATCATGCCCGAAGTCGGCTCCACCAGCCGGTTGATCATCCTGAGAAGCGTCGTCTTGCCGGAACCGGATGTGCCGACGATCACCGTGACCGTGCGCGGCTCGACGACCATCGAGACGTTGTCCACGACGGTGCTGTCGTCATAGCGCTTGATGATGGCGTCGATCTCGATCATGCGGATCTTGCTCCATTCGGAATGCGGGAATTCATTTCGATCAGCGCATCGAGGATGACAGCTGCGGCAAAGGCAAGCGCGACGGTCGGCACGGCGCCGAGCAACACGAGATCCATGGCCGTCTGCCCGATCCCCTGGAAGACGAAAACGCCAAAACCGCCCCCGCCGATCAACGCCGCGATCGTCGCCAATCCGATATTCTGGACCAGTACGATGCGAATGCCGGTAAGGACGACGGGCAGCGCCAGCGGGAACTCCACCTTGAGGAGACGCTGCCGATCCGTCATGCCGATGCCGCGGGCAGCATCGTTGGCCTCGCGCGGCACGCCCGCGAGCCCGACGACCGTATTGGCCACCACCGGCAGCAGCGAATAAAGAAAGAGAGCGACGAAGGCGGGCACCGCCCCGATCCCCCGAATGCCGATTTCCGCAGCGCCCGGTACGGTCGCCGCAATCCATGCCAGCGGCCCGATGAGAATGCCGAACAGCGCGATCGACGGGATCGTCTGAATGAGATTCAGCGTGTTCAGGACCCCTGCCCTGAGGGCGTCCACCCGATGGCAGAGAATGCCGAGCGGCAAACCGACCAGGACGGCGGCGAACAGGGAACCGAGCGCCAGCATCACATGCTTGCCCGCCTCGCCCCAGAAGACGTCGGAGCGACCGGCATATTCCTTCATGATCGAAAGTCCGTCCCAGCTTCCGGACATCAGGATCGCGCCAGCCCCGCCTGAGGCAAGGATGAGGAACAGCACACGCAACCACGGCGGAGGACCCAGCCGCGTGACCGCATCGGCAGCCAGGAGCGCAAATGCGAAGAGGAGAATCCAGAAGCCGGCGGCCGGTGCAACGCGCGCATACGTATTGCCCGCCGGGGTGAGGAAACCTGCCGCAGCGCCGATCGCCAGTGCCAGAGCCAAAAGCGCAGCGGTCGCCGCCACCAACTTGATCCAAGGCGAAAACCGCAAAAGGGCGGCCACAGCGGCAAGAAGGAGCAGCACGAGCAGCCCCGACCCCGCCCAGGCCGGCAGCGCATCCAGGATCGACCTCGCCTGCCCCTGCACGATGCGGTTTGGTTTGAGCACCGCGAAAGGCATCCACGCCGCCCCGTAGGCGGCAAGAAAAGCGATGATGAGGCCGAGCTTGTCGAACCGAATAGTCAAGCCGTTCCCTTGCTCACTGTTGACGAAAAAGCCGGATGCTGCACCAAATGCGCCCGGCTTATTCTGTCATGAAATCCGGCCGAAAAGGAACTACTTGAGAAAGCCGTTTTTCTTCAGGAAATCCTCGGCGACCGCCTTGGCCAGCTCGCCGCCCACCTGCACGCGGCCATTGAGGTCCTGCAGGGTGACGAGGTCGAGCTTCTCGAAAACCGGCTTCAGGAGGCTTTCGACCTGCGGATTCTTCTTGAGGGCTTCCTCGCGGATGATCGGTGCGGGCTGGTAGACCGGCTGCACGCCCTTGTCGTCTTCGAGCACCACCAGCCCGGACGGCGCGATGCCGCCATCGGTGCCATAGACCATCGCCGCGTTTGCCCCATTCGTCTGGTTGGCGGCAGCGGCGATCGTCGCAGCGGTATCCCCGCCCGAAAGCGTGATGAGCTGCTCCGGCTTCAGCTTGAAGCCATACGTCGTCTGGAAGGCGGGCAATGCTGCGGCGGAATTGACGAATTCGGAAGAAGCCGCCAGCACGATCTTGCCGCCGCCGGCGACATACTTGCCGAATTCGCTGAATGTCTTCAGCTTGTTCGCATCCGCCACGTCCTTGCGCAAGGCGATCGCCCAGGTGTTGTTGGCTGGCGACGGGGTCAGCCAGACGACCTTGTTGGCGTCGTAATCGAGCTTCTTCACCGCCTCGTACGCCTTCTTCGGGTCCTTCCAGACCGGATCGTCACCCTTTTCGAAGAAGAAGGCGCCGTTGCCCGTATATTCGGGATAGATGTCGATCTCACCGGCGGCGATCGCCTTGCGAACCACCGGCGTGGCGCCGAGCTGGATGCGGTCGGTCGTCTGGATATTGTTGGCTTTCAGGACGGCAAGGATGATATTGCCGAGCACGCCGCCTTCCGTATCGATCTTCGAGGAGACGACGACCTGCGCATGGGCCATTGTGGCCGAGACACCAAGCGCAAACGCGATACCCAACAGCTTCTTCTTGAAAGACATGACGGAACTCCCTCCTGATCGCAGCCTCACGCTCGCACGGATTTTGAAACGGGAACAGACAAAATCCTCCCTATCTAGGGCGGACTTCAGAATCTGCGAGTTGCGAATTGCGATGCAGACGCAATTTTTTCGCATCGCGGTCCCCGGAGCGACGAAGCCCTTTTCTCTGCCAGGGCCACACAGGAGACCAAGCCGGAACGAAGGGACACGAAAACGATCGGGCAGCGGAAGTCTTGAGGCCCGGTTGAACAATGTCACTGGATATAGACACCCGGGTCGGCTAGGGTCGGGGCTGCCATTGCATCGGGATAACCAGCGAGGTCGACCTTGAGCCTTCGTCCGCCGGGTTCCTTCCGAAATCAGTCTGATACCGGTTTCGGCGTCCTCGAATACGAGCTGGCGTCCGAACGGGCCGACGCACTTGGCCGCCACGGCCGCAAGGTCGAAACCGCTCTTACAGGGCTTGCTGCCTGGAAAGCCGACGATGCGGCCAGGATCGACCGTGAGACCTTGGTAGACGCGGCATCGCAAGCCGTCTGGGCATTTTTCATCCAGAGGGAAATCTGTGGCCTGCGCAACACCCGGGATGTCATTACGAGGTACGGAATCCCGAATGAAGTGCTTGCAAGGCTCGGCGCCATCCGCAAGTGAACGCCGCCGCCGCGCCTCAAGCCAGCCTTTCGAAAATCCGCTGCAGCCGTTCCGCAAAGGCTCGCGGGTCAGCAGGTTTGTCGCCGTCGAGAATGCGCGCCTGATCGAGTAGCAGGAATGTCGCATCCTCCTGGAACGACGGCTCCGTCTTCGCCGCGATGGCCCTGATCACCGGATGGGCCGCATTGATTTCCATCACCGGCTTTGCCGCCGTCTCCAGCCGCCCGGCACTCTGCAGAATTCTCTCGAGCTGCCGGTCGTAACCCTGCTCCGAGGCGACAAGACAGACGGCGCTTTCGGTCAGCCGATCGGAAACGCGAATGTCGGCGACCTGATCGCCAAGCTTTTCCTTGGCGAAGGCAATGAAGTCCGCCAGATGGGCGGGAGCTTCCGCAGACGCCGATGCGCCCCCGTCGGTCTTCGGGAACAAGGCGAGGTCGGCCGCTCCCTGGGTGATCGATCTGAATGCCTTGCCTTCGAATTCGGGGGCGTTCATGACCCAGAAACTGTCGATGGAATCACTCAGCAACAGGACCTCGATGCCGCGCGCGCGAAAACCTTCGAGCTGCGGCGATGCCTTCAACTGCTCCGGATTGCCCCCCGCCAGATAATAGATGGCTGACTGCGCTTCCTTGGCATCCTTCACGTAATCGGCCAGGGAACGATAGCCGTCGCCGAAGGCCGACGTCCGGAACCGCGACAGCGCCATGAGCTGTTCACGCCGTTCGAAGTCCTCATAGATCCCCTCCTTGATGACCGCGCCGAAACTCTCCCACACTTTCAGGAAGGCGTCGCCATCGCTTTCCGCCAGCTTTTCGAGCGCTGAAAGGACCCTGCTGGAGACCCCCTTGCGGATCGCCGCAAGAATGGGACTTTCCTGGATCATCTCGCGCGAAACGTTGAGCGGAAGATCGGCGGTATCGACAAGCCCGCAGACAAACCGGAGATAACGGGGCAGCAGTTCCGCATCGTCGGTGATGAAAACGCGCTTCACATAGAGCTTCGTCCGGCCCTTGCGGTCGGGATCGAACATGTCGAACGGCTGGGAGCTCGGAACGAAAGCGAGCGCGGTGTATTCATGCCGTCCCTCGGCGCGAAAATGCACCGTCAGGGCCGGCTCGTCGTACTGACCGGAGATGCCGCGATAGAAATCCGCATATTCCTCCTTGGAAATATCGTTCCTGGACTTGGTCCAGAGCGCGCTGCCGTCCGTCAGCTGGCTCGGTTCCGCATCGGCCGTCCCGGCGATCAGGATCGGCACCGGCACATGGCCGGACTGCTCCTTGACGATACGCTCGACAGTCCAGCGCGACGCGTAGCTCCTGGCATCCTCCATCAGGTAAAGACTGATGCGGGTCCCGCGGGCCGGAGCCTCCGCCAGATCCACGGGCCTGATATCGTAACTGCCCTTGCCGTCGGAAGACCATAACCACGCGTCCTTCGAACCGGCGCGGCGGGAAACGACATCCACCCTGTCCGCCACCATGAAACACGAATAGAAGCCGACGCCGAACTGGCCGATCAGCTGAGTTCCTTCGCCCGCCTTCGCGGCCTCGATACGCTCCATGAAAGCCCGGGTACCGGAGCGGGCAATCGTGCCCAATGCCTCGATCATCTCGTCGCGGCTCATGCCGATGCCGTTGTCCTCGATGACGAGCCTGCCCCCCTCCTCATCCAGCACGATGGTGATGCGGCTTGCCGGATCGCTCGCCATCAGCGCCGGGTTCGCGATCGCCTCGTAACGAAGCTTCTCGCAGGCGTCGGCGGCATTCGAGATCAACTCGCGGAGAAAGACGTCGCGATCCGAATAGACCGAGTGAACCATCATGTGCAGAAGGCGCGCGACATCGGCCTCGAAAGCATGGTTCTCGACAGGTTTTTCGGTTGTGGTGGTCGTCATAGGTCGCTGTTCTCCTCATCGTGACGGGCGCGGTGACGAAGGATGTAAGGGAATGATGCCTTTCCAGGCAAGAACAAAGGCAAGGGCGGTCCCGGCGCCAAAGCGCGCACGATGATCGGCCCGCCCCGAAGTCCAACGCCGAAATCACCCGCATCCTTCGACATCAAACCCCGGAGCGAACCTTTTCAGTTCCTCAGAAGTCCATTCCGCCAGGCGGCATGGCCGGCCCTGCGGCTTCCTTCCTCGGCTTTTCCGCGATCATCGCTTCGGTCGTCACCAGAAGACCGGCAACCGAGGCTGCGTCCTGAAGCGCCGCGCGGACCACCTTGACCGGATCGATGACCCCCATGGAATAAAGATCGCCGTATTCGCCGGTCTGCGCATTCCAGCCATAGTGGAATTCCGTTTTCTCCCGCAGTTTGCCGACCACGATCGATCCTTCGGCGCCTGCATTCTCGGCAATCTGGCGAACCGGCGCCTCGATCGCCCGGCGGACGATATCGACACCGACCCGCTGATCGTCGTTGGCTGTCCTGATGCCGTCGAAGGATCTGATTGCCCGCAGCAGCGCGACACCGCCGCCCGGCAGGATGCCCTCCTCGACGGCCGCGCGGGTGGCATGCAACGCGTCGTCGACGCGGTCTTTCCTCTCCTTCACCTCGATTTCCGTCGAGCCGCCGACGCGGATGACGGCAACGCCGCCCGCGAGCTTGGCAAGGCGTTCCTGGAGCTTCTCACGGTCGTAGTCGGAAGTGGTTTCCTCGATCTGGGCGCGGATCTGGGCGGTCCGCCCCTCGATATCGGCCTTGGAGCCGGCACCGTCGATGATGGTCGTGTTCTCTTTTTCGATGAGCACCCTCTTGGAGCGGCCGAGCATGTCGAGGGTGACGTTCTCGAGCTTGATGCCGAGGTCCTCGGAGATGACGGTGCCGCCGGTCAGGATGGCGATGTCTTCCAGCATGGCCTTGCGGCGGTCGCCGAAGCCCGGAGCCTTGACGGCAGCGACCTTGAGGCCGCCACGCAGCTTGTTGACGACGAGCGTCGCAAGGGCCTCGCCCTCGACGTCCTCGGCGATGATGAGAAGCGGCTTGCCGGACTGCACGACGGCTTCGAGGACCGGCAGCATGCTCTGCAGGTTCGAGAGCTTCTTCTCATGGATCAGAATATACGGGTCTTCGAGTTCAACCCGCATCTTGTCCTGGTTGGTGACGAAATAAGGACTGAGATAACCGCGGTCGAACTGCATGCCCTCGACGACTTCGAGTTCGGTCTCGGCGGTCTTGGCTTCCTCGACGGTGATGACGCCCTCGTTGCCGACCCTGTTCATCGCCTCGGCAAGATAGCGGCCGATCTCGGTATCGCCGTTTGCGGAAATGGTGCCGACCTGGGCAATCTCGGAATTGTTGGAGATCTTGCGGGCATTGTGCTTGAGTTCGGCAACGACCGCTTCGACGGCAAGGTCGATGCCGCGCTTCAGGTCCATCGGGTTCATGCCGGCGGCAACGGCCTTGGCGCCCTCCCTGACGATGGCCTGGGCGAGAACGGTTGCAGTCGTCGTGCCGTCGCCTGCAACATCGCTCGTCTTCGACGCCACTTCGCGCAGCATCTGGGCGCCCATGTTCTCGAACTTGTCTTCCAGTTCGATCTCCTTGGCGACGGACACGCCGTCCTTGGTGATGCGCGGCGCGCCGAAGGACTTGTCGATGACGACGTTGCGCCCCTTCGGCCCGAGCGTCACCTTGACCGCATCGGCAAGGATATCGACGCCGCGCAGCATGCGGTCACGGGCATCGGCATGAAATTTGACTTCTTTCGCAGCCATTGTCTTCACTCCTGATAGACAGCTGATTTTGAGCGGCGTGAGAGATGGTCAGGCGACCTTCTTTTCCGCAGCCTGGTCTTCGATGATGCCCATGACATCGCTTTCCTTCATGATCAGAAGGTCTTCGCCGTCGATCTTGATCTCGGTTCCGGACCATTTTCCGAACAGGATGCGGTTGCCCACCGTCACGTCGAGCGGCTGAAGCTGCCCCTGCTCGTTGCGCGCGCCGGGACCCACGGCGATCACTTCGCCTTCCTGCGGTTTTTCCCTGGCGGTGTCGGGAATGATGATGCCGCCCTTGGTCTTTTCCTCGGATTCGACCCGGCGGACGAGAATACGGTCGTGAAGCGGTCGGAATGTCATGTTTTCCTCCTGGACAAGCGATGATGATCAAAGCTCACCCGGACCGGATGGCCAGTCCGGACAGGCGCCCGCCCTTCCTCTGCGAGCGGGCGAGAGCGATTTGGTTTGGTAAACCGCAGTTTCAAGAGGAAGGAACGAAAAATTGGCACTCAGCCAAATCGACTGTCAGGATACTTCAAAAGAAGCGTTCCTGTCGAAGGAAAGCCCCCGGCGTGCCGCCGGTCTCAAGGTCGGGAATTTATTCCTCCCACCCATCCTGATCGGCGCTCAGAAGATCGACCAGCTCGGCCACCTTCCCGGTCGGAAGCCGACGACCCTCGCCGATCAGCGCCTCTTCGCTGTTGATCCATGCCCAGGCTTCCGCAAGCTCGCCAGCCGTCGCACCGGTTGCAATGACATCCGCGACAAGCACGTCGTCGACAGGCCCAAGCACGGCGATGACATCTTCTGACGTCATTGACATGTCCTACTCCTCTCCAGCTCCCATCCCGCCGCCTGAAAGCGATATAGGAAACCGCTCGGCAAAGTCGATCCCGCCCGCCCGAGCCGACCGCCGCCCCAGCGCCTGCTGGCGACCGAGAGCAAACGGATGGAGAAGGACCCGGCGTCTATCTCACAACTTACATGTTCGAGTGACAGAAGAGGAATATCGCGGGCTGCAAGCCCTCGCTGATTTGCATTCAGCGACATAAAACACTATCCGTCCGGGCTGATTTTCGAATATGGAGAAATCGGGTCATGTTTCGCCAGTTTCCTTCCGCCGGCCAACCGCGCACCCGCATGGAATCCAATTCGAGAACCTGAATGTTACGTCGTTTCTTTTCCTATTACCGGCCGTATCGAGGTCTTTTCATCCTCGATTTCGCTTGCGCGATCCTCTCGGGCATCCTTGAACTCGGCTTTCCGATGGCCGTGAAACTGTTTGTCGACCGGCTGCTCCTGAGCCAGGAATGGCTGCTGATCCTGCTTGCCTCTGCAGCACTTCTGGTTGTCTATGCGATCAATACCGGCCTGATGGCGGTCGTCACCTATTGGGGACATATGCTCGGCATCAATATCGAGACGGATATGCGCCGTGCGGCCTTCAACCATCTGCAAAAGCTCTCCTTCAGCTATTTCGACAACCAGAAGACCGGCCATATCGTCGGCCGCCTCACCAAGGATCTGGAAGAGATCGGCGAGGTCGCCCATCACGGACCGGAGGATCTTTTCATCGCGCTGATGACCTTTGCCGGCGCGCTCGTGCTGATGTTCTCGGTGAACTGGCAGCTTGCATTGATCACCGCGATCGTCGTGCCGCTGACGGCCTGGGTCACCAGCCATTTCGGCAGCCGCATGACCGACAATTTCCGCCGCCTCTTCAGCCGGGTCGGGGACTTCAACACGCGCATCGAGGAAAATGTCGGCGGCATCCGCGTCGTCCAAGCCTTCGCCAACGAACAGCACGAGCGCACGCTTTTCGAACAGGACAACCAGAATTACCGGCGCGTCAAGCTGGAGGCCTACAAGCTCATGGCGGCGAGCAGTTCGCTGAGTTACATGAGCATGCGGTTGACCCAGATGGTGGTGATGATCGCCGGTTCCTATTTCGTCCTTTCGGGCGAACTGACGGCCGGAGGCTTCATCGGCTTCCTCCTTCTGGTCGGCGTCTTCTTCCGCCCGGTGGAGAAGATCAATTCGGTCATTGAGACCTATCCGAAAGGCATTGCGGGCTTCCGCCGCTTTACGGAACTCATCGATACCGAACCCGACATCGCCGATGCCCCTGACGCGGTCGATATCCAGCACCTGAGGGGCGAGATCGCCTATGACGATGTCTCCTTCGGCTACGATCCGAAAAAGCCGGTTCTGAAAGACGTCAACCTCACGATCCGCGCCGGTGAAACCATCGCTTTCGTCGGACCGTCCGGCGCCGGCAAGACGACGATCTGCTCGCTGCTGCCTCGTTTCTACGAAATCGGCAGCGGCCGCATCACCATCGACGGCATGGACATTCGCAAGATGACCAAGGTGTCGCTGCGCCAGCAGATCGGCATCGTGCAGCAGGACGTCTTCCTGTTCGGCGGCACGATCCGCGACAACATCACCTATGGACGGCTGGGCGCCAGCGAAAAGGAAATCGTCGAAGCCGCACGGCGCGCGCGCCTCGAAGAAATGCTCGCCGGCCTGCCGGACGGGCTCGACACCATGATCGGCGAACGCGGCGTGAAATTGTCCGGCGGCCAGAAGCAGCGCGTGGCGATCGCCCGCATGTTCCTCAAGAACCCGCCCATCCTCATTCTGGACGAAGCGACCTCGGCGCTCGATACGGAAACGGAACGGGCGATCCAGCGCTCGCTCGGCGAACTCTCGCAGGGCCGCACGACGCTGATCATCGCTCATCGGCTCGCGACGATCCAGAGCGCCGACCGCATCGTCGTCATCGACGGCAGCGGTATCATCGAGCAGGGCACCCACCAGGACCTGATCGCCAGGCAGGGCGCCTATAACAGATTGCACGCGGCACAGGTCGGCGGCCCGTGAACAACGTCCGTCTGCCGATTGATGACTCGCTTGGACCTGATCCTGCTCACCCGGACGTCAGGTTCACCGGCCGCGCCGGCGTATTCGAGGCATGGGCGGCGCTGATCTTGCGCCTCGCGCTCGCCGCGCCGCCCTGCCTGATGACATGCCGGCTGAAAATCCTGCCGCCCGGCACAGTCCTCTCCAGAGGATGACGCCTCCCCTATCGCAGCACAAGACCTGCAGCTTCCGCGGCATCCATTGCTTCCGCATAACCTGCATCGGCATATCGGATGATGCCGAGTGACGTATCGTTCGTGATCGCATGCGAGATGCGCTCTGCCGCCGCAGCCGTGCCGTCCGCGACGATCGTCACACCGGCGCTAGTCATATAGCCCGCATAACCGCCGCCGCCGGAATGGATCACCACGAGGTCGGCCATCGACGAGCACAGCGTCATCGCGTTGATCAGCGGCCAGTCGGCGATCGCGTCGGAACCGTCTTTCATATGCTCCGTCATGATGTTCGGATGCGCCATGGCGCCGGCATCGAGATGGTCGCGCGAGAAGGCGATCGGTCCTCTCAGTTCGCCCTTCGCCACCAGATCGTTGACCGCCAGCGCAAGCTCGGTGCGTTCGCCATGGCCGAGCCAGGCGATGCGCGCCGGCAGGCCTTCGAACGGCACGTTCTCGCGCGCCAGCCTGATCCAGTTCGTGACGATATGGTTGTCCGGGAAGAGCTCCAGAACCAGGTCATCGATACGGGCGATATCGCTCTCCTCGCCCGACAGCGCCATCCAGCGGAACGGCCCGATCGCCCGGCAGAACAGCGGCCGGAGGTAAGCTTCGGTGAAGATCGGGATGTCGAAGGCGTTTTCCACGCCGCCTTGCCTGGCCTGGGTGCGGATCAGGTTGCCGTTGTCGAAGACTTCCGAGCCCCGGGCCTGGAAGTCCAGCATGGCGCGGACATGATCGGCGATCGAGGCACGGCTCGCCGCCATCAGCTGACCCTGGCCTTCCTTGCGCAAACGCCGCACCTCGTCGAGGCTCATGCCCTTCGGCACGTAGCCGTAGACGAGATCATGCGCCGAGGTCTGGTCGGAGACGACATCCGGCACAACGCCGCGCCTGACGATCTGCGGATAGATATCCGCCGCATTACCGACCAGGCCGATCGAGACGGCCAGCTTTTCCGTCACCGCTGCATCGACCATCGCGAGCGCAGCATCGAGATCGGGCGCCACCTCGTCAAGGAATCCGATCGACTTGCGTTTGGCGACCCGTTCCGGATCGATGTCGACGACAAGGATCGCGGCGCCGGCCATGCGGCCGGCCAGCGGCTGCGCGCCACCCATGCCGCCGAGGCCGGCGGTCAGCACGAAACGGCCGGACAGCGTGCCGCCGAAACGCTTTTCGGCGATCCGCATGAAGATCTCGTAGGTGCCCTGGATGACGCCCTGGCTGCCGATATATTGCCAGGCGCCGGCAGTGAGCCCGCCCCAGCAGATCAGCCCTTTTTCCTGCAGCTCATAGAAATATTCGGCCTTGGCCCACTGCCCGACGATGTTGCAGTTCGCCATGATGACGAGCGGCGCCTTGTCATGGGTCTTCAGGAGCCCTACCGGTTTGCCGGACTGGATGACCAGCGTCTGGTCCTCGTCCATCTCCTTCAGCGTCCGGACGATCGCATCATGGGCCGGCCAGTTGCGCGCGGCCTTGCCGAGCGCGGCATAGACGACGAGATTGTCCGGGTCTTCGCCGACGGACAGCACGTTTTCGAGGAGGCGCAGCAACGCCTCCTGCCGCCAGCCCTTGGCGCGGAGTTCCGGACCGCCGGGGATCGGGAAATTCGGGTGACGCGCATTGGGCTTGGGCATGGTGGTTTCTCCGGTGTCGTGAGGGGTTGACCTCACCCTAAGGTTTTCCCTTACGGCGGGGAAATCGCATTTGGACGAATTCAAACCGGGCGGTCTGCTTCACCTCTCCCCAGTAGGGAGAAGGGAAAACCACACCGGAACAGCCCTCTTTAGGCCAATGCATAATCCGCGATGCTGATCCCCAAGGCCTTCTCGCAGATCGGATAGACGGACGGGTCCTTGACGCTGGAGGCAAGCGGGATGAGCGTCTTCGGCACATGCAGAAGGAACACCCGCATGCCGGCTTTCAGCTGGCCGACGCTCATCGGTTCGCCTTCGGGCGAGAGCGTCGCGATGATATCCGGGAAGGTGGCCAGCCGATTGCCGCCGGCATCGTCCACCGCCATGTATTCGTTCATCACATGCATGGTCAGCGCCTTGTCGCCGCTGCCGAGCGTCAGTGTGCCCACATCGAAGGCCTCGTTGGTGTAGACGACCGACTTGGCGGTCACTTCCGCGTCGGTGAGGATCGAGCCGCCGGTCGTCCTGACGATCGCATCGATGATCGCGTGGCCACCCTTGCCGTCGGCGGCGATGATCGCCTCGCCGAGCTTCAGCGCCAGGCTGATGCCGCCGAGTGCTGCGTTGTTCCGAACGTAGGATGCGCGCAGCGGATTGCGGCAGGAGGCGATGAAGCCGCCGGACATGTCGGAGGCGGTGCGCAGCACGGGCGAGACCTTGGCGGTCGCGCCGCGGATGACCAGTTCGATATAGCGGTTCTCGGCGCGGTTGCCGCCGACGGCGGTCTGGATCATCTGCTCGGGGGAATTCGCCATGCCGATCGAGCCCATGTCGCCGGTCGGATGAGCGCGCACGTCGCCGACGGCGTCGAGCACCTTGGTGCCGAGAATGGCGGACGGCAGCCAGCCGTTCAGCGTCGAGGATTTGCCGTTCTGGCCGATCATCAGGGCTGCGATCTTTTCGCCAAGCGCATCCTGCAGAAGCTGCACGGCCTTCACATAGTCGATGCCCTGCATTTCCCAATTAGTGGTGGAGGCCGGCGCGCCGATCGCGGCGGCGGTCGCCACCCAGTCGTCATCGCCGAGTTCATCGATGGTGATCAGCTCCGGCCTGCCTATGCTGACCGCCGCATACCCCAGCATCCGGCCGTGGTCGGCCCAGCCGCCGCCGCCCGCAGCATAGACGGAGCCGCCGCGCACCGCCGCCTCGACATCCTTTTCGGTCAGAATCCGCCCCATGCCCTTGCTCCTTTATTGCTTGTCCAGCTTCAAGACCGTTTCGTAGAGAACTGCAGCGCCGAGCGCGATATCATCGTTTTCCGCCCATTCCTCCGGCGCATGGCTGCGCCCGTCGCGGCAGGGAATGAAGATCATCGCCGCAGGAGCCGCCTTGGCAAGGAAAGCGGCATCATGGCCGGCGCCGGACACCATGCGGCGGCTCGACGCTCCCAGCCCCTTCGCACTCTCCTCGATCAACGCAACCACGGGCTCCGCCATCGGCGTCGCCGGATTGTTCGATATCCGGCGGGGTGCAGGAATAGTCACTCCGCTCTTCTCCGCCGTTTGTGCGGTCAAGGCCACTACGGCGTCTTGGAATTGATCCATGACCGCCGGATCTTCCGCCCGCGCATCGATCAGCATGCGAACATGGGACGGGACGACGTTGGCAGCATTGGGCTCCATCGAAAATTCCCCAACGGTGGCCGCAAAATGGCTCGGCCCCCGGGCGATCTCCGAGGCGATCCGCTCGATACCGAGCACGACGCGCGAGGCCGAAGTCAGTGCGTCGCGCCGCAACCCCATCGGCGTCGTACCGGCGTGGTCGGCCCGGCCCTCGATCACGATCTCGATCCGGGTGATGCCGGCGATCGCGGTCACCGCGCCGATGTCCATCCCGTCCCTTTCAAGCACCGGCCCCTGCTCGATATGCAGTTCCAGAAAAGCCTTGATGTCGTTGCGGCCGCCGATCGCTGACGGATCGCCCCCGACCATGCAGATGCCGTCCGCAAGGCTCATGCCGTCCGCCTGCCGTTCCAGCCATTCGGCGGGACGAAGACCCAGCATGCCGCGGCTGCCGATGCAGGACACGCCGAAGATCGACACTTCCTCCGCAAGAAAATCGACGATCTCCAGATCATGGTCGAGTACGATCCCGGCCTCGTCCAGCGCACGCGCCACTTCCAGAGCCGCGGCCACGCCGGCGATCCCGTCGAACCGGCCGCCGTTCGGCACCGTGTCCGAATGCGAGCCGAGCATGATCACGCCTTGCGAGCCACCACCCTTGCGAGCGCCGACGAGATTGCCGGCCGCGTCGACATGCGTCCGGAGACCGGCCTCCCTGAAGCGCCTTTCAAGATAGGCCCGCCCCTTTAGGAACATCGGCGTGAAAGCACGCCGCGTCCAGGGGCTGTCCGGCTCGGTGATCGCGGCAAGCTCGCCGATATCCGCCGCGATCCGCTCCGCCTTGATGGAAAGGTTGCGCGTCATGCCGCAAGCCCTTGAAGTGGCAGGCCCTTCAACGGCCGAACGAACCGACCGTTGCCCGGCTGGACCAGAACTTTCGATCCGTCATAGGCAAGCTCGCCCCGCAGATAGGCCGCAGCGACCTTGTAGGGCAGCGTCATCCCGTCATAGGGCGACCAGCCAACGATGTTGTTTCCCGTCTTCGAAGCGTCGAAGACATGCTCTTGGGGCGTCAGGACGGCAATATCCGCATGCTTGCCGATTTCGAGTGCGCCCTTGATATGGTCGATCCGGAAATGCCGCGCCGGATTGAGCGCCATCAGCCTTGCGGCCCATGTAAGCGGCACGCCGCGCTCCAGGGCACCTTTCACGAAAAGCGGCATCATGGCTTCCAGGCCGGGCAGGCCCGAGGCATTGGCCAGCATATCCGGGTTGGTCTTGCGATCCAGCGACCAGCTGACATGGTCGGTCGAAAGCAGCGTCACGTTGCCGGCAGCCACATGGCGCCAGAGCTTTTCCACCTCCGCCCGCGGCCGGATCGGAGGATTGCACTTGGAACGTCCGCCGAGCCTCTTTGCATCCGTCTCGCTGTCGAGCGTCAGATAATGGATAAGGCATTCCACAGTCGCCCGATGGCCCTGCGCACGATATGCGGCGGCGATTTCGTAACCGCGCCCCAGCGAGCAATGCACCACATGCGCCGGGCAGCCGGTGGCTGCGCCGATCTCGTAGATCTCAGCCATCGCAAGCAGTTCGGTGAGCGGTGGGCGGGACATTTCATGGGCGCGATAGTCGGTGATGCCCGAAGCTTTCACCTTCGCCATCGCCGCACGCACATATTCGTCGTTCTCGTTATGGACGCCCGCCGCCAGACCTGTGGGCGCGATCGCGGCAAAGCATTCCGCCATCAGCGGCGCGGGGATGCGCGGAAAACGCTTCGGGTCGGTGCCGAAGGTGGAGAACTTGAATGCCGCGACACCGGCGTCCACCTGCTCGCGGATTCGCGTGGCCCCCTCCTCCGGATCGATCGTGCCGTAAAGCGCGAAATCGACGCGTGCCTGGCTTTCGCCGTGCAGCACCTTGCCGCGCACCGCCTCCGCCGAAGAGATCAGGTTGCCCTCATCGTAAGGCATGTCGACAATGGTCGTCACGCCGCCCGCCGCGGCCGAACGGGTCGACCAGACGAAATCCTCCTGGTCCCTCTGGGAAAGCGAATGAACCTGCGCATCGATGGCGCCCGGCAGGATCAGCGCATCCTTCAGATCGTGACGCTCCTTCGCCGCCGGCATCTCGCCCTGTCCGAGCGACGCCACCAACCCGTCGCGAACGGCGACATGGCCCTCCGGGACGATGCGATCCGGAAGGACCAGCGTCCCCTTCAGAACAAGATCGAAATCCGCCATGGACCATTTCTCCCCAATCGATGCATCGCCTCGGCGTCCGGCCTGCGACGAAGCCACGATAGGGGAATTTACAGAACCGAGGGATATCCCATATCGTGAACGAATTATACCTGACTGCCCCTCCGGCCGGATACCTGCGGAAAGTCTGAGCAATGGACATCGCCACTCTTCTGATGGCCCACTACGCACTTTCGCTCGGCAGCCTGAGGGGCGCGGCGCGGGCGCTGGGGCGGCCCGTCGCCAGCGTTTCGGCAGCCCTCGCGCGTCTGCAGTCACATATAGCAACTCCGTTGACGACGACCACCGGCAACCGCATTCTGCCGACGCTGGAAGGCCGCCGCCTTGCCGGAGACCTGAGACGCATCGCCGATCTCGTTCTGGAACTTGCCGCGCTTTCGAAAGTGCCCGAACCCATGCCGGCGGAGCGCCATGCGGCCCGCATGTCGGTTTCGCTGCTGGCGCTCTCGCGTCTCCTCGTGGTGGCGCGGACAGGCAGCATCCGCAGCGCAGCCATCGAGATCGGCATCGGCCAGCCGCAATTGACGCGCCAGCTGAAAAGCCTGGAGCAGGAACTCGGCACCGCGCTTCTCGATCGCACCGCCTCAGGCGCCACCCCGACCGAAACAGGCAAGGGGTTTCTGGCGCTGTCCGAAGAGCTGGAGACGATCTGGCTCAGGATCTCCGGTCACGCCGGGGATCGCTTCCGCCGGGCCAGCCGGATGATCAACCTCGGCTCGGTCGCGCCGCTCGGCCGCGAAAGCCGGATCGCCAAGATCCTGGCCCTGCTCGCAGCCGAATGGCCGTTGCGGCAGCCGCATAATCCGCTCTACATCTCCAGCACGAACGCGGAGGAGTTGCTGTCGGGATTGAACAACCGGCTCTACGACATCGTATTGCTGGACACGCCGGAGGTTCCCTCCGGCATCGATCATCGCACAGTCTCGCGCTCGAGCCTTGCATTGGTGGGCTCTTCCGAGCTGATCGCCACGCATCGGCGCGACCCGAGACGCCTGCTGATGAACGCGCCGCTTGCGCTACCAAGCCTGAAAAGCGGCCTCAGGCAGAAATTCGTGACATTGGCGGCAGACATATTGACGCCCGAGGAACAGGCGAAGATCTCCTTCGTAGAGATCGACTCCATCCCTGTTATCGCCAATCTCGTGATCGAGCACGGTTATATCGCGCTCCTGCCGCAATGGGCGATCCTCGGCCTCGACGACAAGATGGCGGCCATTCCGCTGGCGGAAGCCTACGACATGCAGCTCTCCCTCGCCTGGAAGAAGGACACACGGTCGGACACGGTTGCGGATATCGTCCAACGCATACTGGTCGGCGGCAAGCTCATGGGAGCCTGATGATTTATTAGGCGAAGGCGGAAGCCGCCTCGGGCCGAGGCATCCGTTGTTCGAGATTTGGGATATGTCCAACCTGGGCGATTGCGATAGCTTTCTATCGACCTTCTGGATTTTCTACGTTTTGCGTTCGAAGGCGAATGGGAATGCTTGGAAGCGTTCAATGCGCAGCATAGCGTATGACGCTTTTCATCTGGGAACGAGGGGTAGGACATGCTTCAAAAGACACTCGCGTTGTTTCTGACCGCCACTGCGATCGGTATTGCCGTTCCGGCCGCCGCGCAGGATCAGTCACCGCTCAAATCCGCCATCGACGCCACCTTCGCGCCGCACGCCATGCCGAAGGTTTCCGGCGGCCTTGAAGGTTTCAACATCGATGTCGTCGACGAGATATCCAAACGGATCGGCCGCAAGATCGAGGTCGAAGGCACGCAGTTTGCAGGCCTCATCCCGGCGCTCCAGGCCGGCACCTACGACTTTCTCACCGCCGTCGTGACGATAACGCCGGAACGCGCCCAGCAAATGCTCTTCATGGAAGGTTTCGTAGACGCCGACTACCGCTTCCTGACGCTCAAGGACAAACCCGACATCACCAGGCTCGAAGACCTGAAGGACAAGGTCATCGCCGTCCAGAAGGGCTCGATTTACGAGAAGTGGGTCAACGACAACGCCGCCAAGTATGGCTGGACCGCACAGTCCTTCGCGACCAGCACGGACGCTGTGCAGGCGGTTCTCGCCGGCCGCGCCTATACGAATGTTTCCGCCGCGACGGTGGTTGCCTGGGTGGTGAAGAACAACCCGCGCCTCAAGAATGCCTATCTCTACGAAACAGGCCTCACCTGGTCGATGCCGACCCGCAACGATCGCATCGAACTGCGCGACACGCTCGAAAACGCGCTGGAATGCATGAAGAAGGACGGCACCCTGACCAAGCTCTACGTCAAGTGGTTCGAAGTCGAGCCGAAGCCTGGTTCCTCCACCACGACGATCTATCCGGGTTATGGCGCGCCGGGAGTCCAGGGCTACGATCCCACCGCGCACGAGCCGAAATGCTGAGCCGGCATTCGACCGCGAACGACACCTCGCAGGGCTTCCTTCTGGAGGCCCTGCAGATCCGCAAGACCTTTGGCCAGACCGAAGTCCTGAAAGGTGTCGATCTACAGGTCAGGCCGGGCGAACTCGTCTTCCTCATCGGCCCTTCCGGCTCCGGCAAGAGCACGCTGCTGCGCTGCTGCAACCGGCTGGAGGAGCCGACCGGCGGCACGCTCAGGCTCGATGGCGTCGACCTGCTGGCGAACACGACCGACATAAACCAGATGCGCCGCAAGATCGGCATGGTCTTCCAAGGGTTCAACCTCTATCCGCATCTGACCGCCATGGGAAATGTCACGCTTGCGCTCCGCAAGGTGATGAAAATGACGAAGGCGGAAGCGGAAGCAAGGGCGATGGAGAATCTCGGGCTTGTCGGCATGGCCGAGAAGGCGAATTCCTTTCCCTCCCAGCTTTCCGGCGGACAGCAGCAGCGCGTCGGAATTGCCCGCTCGCTGGCGCTCGAACCGATGCTGATCCTCATGGACGAGCCGACGTCGGCGCTTGACCCCGAACTGGTGGACAGCGTGCTGGAAGTCATCAAATCCCTGCGCAACCGCGGCATGACGATGGTGATCGCCAGCCACGAGATGAATTTCGCCCGCAGTGCCGCCGATCGCGTCGTCTTCCTCGAAAACGGCCTCGTGGTTGAATCCGGCACCGCCGAACAGATATTCACGAATGCTCGGCACGAACGCACCCGCCAATTCCTCCGGCAGGTACGGCACTAGGAGCGCTTCATGGGGGCCTGGGACCGCTTCGTCTTCACCTTCTTCAACGCGGATATCGCCTCGCGCTATTGGCCGATGATCCTTGACGGCCTGTGGGTGACGATCCTCGCAGGCCTTGCGGTGGTGGTGACCGGCATCGTCGCCGGCATGCTGCTTGCTTCGCTGAGGACGCTCGGCGTCCGGGCGATCGACATCCCGATCATTTTCTTCGTCGACATTTTCCGCGCCTTGCCACCCCTCGCGATCATCCTGGTGATCTTCTTCGGCCTGCCGAATGTCGGCATCGTGCTGCCGAGCCTCGTGGTTCTGTGGATTTCGCTCGGGCTGGTGCTCGCCGCCTTTTCGGAAGAAGTCTTCTGGGCCGGCATCACGTCGGTCCCGCCTGGCCAGTGGATGGCGGCCCAATCTACCGGCATGACCTTCGGCCAGACGCTGTTCTCCGTCATCCTGCCGCAGGCTGTGCGGCTTGCCATTCCGCCGCTCACCAACCGGACGATCTCGATCACCAAGAACCTCGCGCTCGGCAGCGCGATCGGGGTCAACGAGATTCTGGGGCAGGCAAACTCGGCGCTTTCCATGTCCTCGAACGCCACGCCGCTGACCATGGGCGCATTCCTCTATGTGCTCGTCTTCGCACCGCTGATCGTCGCCTCGCGGCTGCTCGAACGGCGTTACCAGTGGGGAGGCCACTGAGATGGAGATGCTGGTCCAGGAATTCTTCAATTTCGAGATCATGGCCCGCGTCTGGCCGATGATCCTCGCCGGTCTCTACCAGACGGCGCTGCTTTGCGCCGTGCTGATCCCGATCGGAATTGCCGGCGGCATCGGCACCATGGTACTGGCCACCTCCCGCCACCGCGGGCTTCGCTGGCCGACGATCGTGGCGATCGATTTCTTCCGTTCTTTCCCGCCGCTGGTGCTGATCATCTTCGTCTACGCCGGCATCCCCTTCCTGGGTCTGCAAGTGCCGGCGCCCGCGGCCATCAGCCTCGCCTTCTTCCTGAACGCATCGAGCTATTTCGGCGAGATTTTCCGTGCGGGCATGAAAAGCGTGCCGAAGGGACAGATGGAAGCCGCCCGCTCCACCGGCATGACGGCGGCCCAGGCCTTCCTCTACGTCACGTTCCCGCAGGCGGTGCGCAACGTGCTGCCGGACCTGCTCTCCAATACGATCGAACTGGTCAAGCTGACCACTCTCGCAAGCGTGGTCTCCGTGCCGGAACTCCTGCATTCGGCCGATCTTGCCCGGTCGCTGACCTACAATTCCTCGCCCTTGATCCTGGCTGCCGCGATCTATCTCGTCGTGTTATGGCCACTCGTGCGCATCATCAGCCGGCTGGAACACAGGCTGAGATGACCGGCTCGAGCGGCCCCGCATCCGGCTGATCCGCCGCCCTGCGATCGGCGGCCCATCGTCATCGGGAAGCCTTGTCCTGCGTGAGAAATCCTTCGTAGCGCCTGTCCGTCAGGGTTTTCAAGAATGCGACGATCGCATCGACCCGCTTGTCATCCAGCGCCGGGCCGGCCGTCAGCTGCTCCATGGCCAGGTTGTCCGGCACCTCGGGCGCACCCCATTCCCGTCCGGTCTCCGGATCGATCTGCCGGCTCTTCTTGATGCTGTTGTACTTCACATAGAAGAGAACGACGGTCCGAAGGTCCTTGAAGACGCCGTTGTGCATGTACGGTCCGGTGACCGCCACGTTCCGCAGGCCCGGGATCTTGAACTTCCCGCGGGCCGTCGGGTTTCCCGCAACCGCCGGGTTCTGGGCAAGCCCCGTATCGGGGCCGACCGCGCCGGCGGCAAGGCGAGGATTGGCCGGCACGCCGATATTGAAATACTTGTGGTTCGTGAAGACCGCGTCTTCGAGCCCCTTGGGGCCTCGCACCTCGTGGCAGATGCTGCAATTCGTGAATTGCTGCGAGAAAAACAGGACGCGGCCCAGTTCTTCCTGGTCGGTCAGCTTTTCCTCTCCCCTGAGATAACGATCGTATCTGGAATCGAAGGAACTGAATTCCGGTCCCCGCTCATATTCGGCAAGCGCGTTGACCATGGCGGAATAGGCGGTTTCGTCATCCCGGAACACGCCCTCGCCGTAGAGCACGCGAAACGCCCGATCGTATGCGGGTTCCTCGCGCAGCCGGGAGACCACGGCGGCCTTGTCCGGCATCCCCATCTCGACCGGGTTGAGAGGTGGGCCGCCGGCCTGATCCTCCAGCGTCCGCGCACGGCCGTCCCAGAAGAACCCGCCTCGATATGCCCCGTCGCTCCCCTTGGAAAAGGGAGGCGTCTGGGCCGCATATCCGGCGGTCGGCGCGTTCCTGCCTCCGAGCGACCGCCCGTCGTCCCCGAGGGAGACATCGTTGCCGACGGGCTCCGTCTGGCGCACATCCGCGAAACCCGCGCCCGGCGCATGGCAGGTGGAGCAGGACTGGCTCCTGTTCCTGGAAAGATTGGGATCATGGAACAGGGCCTCGCCAAGCACCGCCTTGCTTGGATAGGCCTCGCCGCCGTCCGCGAAAGAGCCCCCCGAAGGCCAGAAAGCCAGGATCGAACCTGCCAGGACCGCCGTACGAAGAAGAGGATGACGCATCAGGGAATTCTCGTATCCGTTTGTTTCCATTCCATCGGCTGCGGCAGTTTTCGGGCTCGCGGTCCGGGTGCCCTTGATACAGCGCAACGGCGCAGACGATGCCGTGGTAAAATGCCGCGACAGGAAGATGTCAACGCCACCCCGTGAGAAGAGCCAGCGGATCGGCGCCCACAAGCGCGGCATGCCCGCCTCCGAGCAGCCAGATAACCAGAACCGCGGTGCATAGGATGGCCGCAACCATCGGCCAGTCGATCCTCAATCGGGCCTGCCCCCGGACGACCGCGGCAAACGGTATGATGGAGGTCCGTGAAGAGGCCGTCGCCCACGAGGGACCGAGCGCGCGACGCGCCCTCCTGTCGAGCATGAAGAAGCCCCCCACCGAAAACAGCGCGAACCCTCCGAAGAGCAGGAGGAAGCGCAGGTCACCGTTCGGCGCGATATGTCCCACCGACCAGGCGAGAAAGCCCCACAGGACCGGGTGGCGCGTTACCGTCACGATCGCATCCGGCTCGCCCTTCTTGCGGAAGGAGATCGAGAAGGGATTTCGACTGAGGAGCCCGGCAAGGACAAGAAAAAGACCGATCGGCGCAAGAATGAATGTGCACCAGGCCTGCCACGGCCGAAACTGCCAGATCTCGATATAATCGAGGTTCAGCGTCGAGAGGAACAGCCACGCCAGCGCCACGGTCGAGACGACGGAGTAGGAAGCGATATAGGTTGCATGCCCCAACGTGCCGATCAGCGCCCCGCGCACCCGCGGCACGGCCGGAACCGAATGCAGGACGAGGAAGAGCGTGAATGCCAACAGGAACTGGGACATCTCGGCTTCACTATTGCTGCAGGAAAAGGACACCCGCAATGGCAACGGAGAAAATCACCGCTGCCAGCGAGCTGTACCCCTGAAGGACACCCATCCTTTTCAGGGCGAACGCAAATACGACGATGATCGGGGTGGCCATCAGAAGGCCGATCTGTGCATCAGACATGGCAAATCCTTCGTTTGTGCCATCCTACGCGCGCCATCTGCCGTTTCTTTGCGATTTGACAAAGAGCGGATATTGAAATGCCTGCAATTTCCAGCCGACTGAAATCGGAGATACGGAAAATGGCGGCGATCTCGACAACCGACGAGCCGGATGAAGGTGGGGACCTCCTCCTCTGGGTGCTGGTTTGGGGCGAGCTCGCGGCCTTTGGAATTCTGCTGCTCGGCTACGTGGTGATGTCCGTGCTGCATCCGGAGAGCTTCGCGCTCGCGAAACTGCATCTCGCGCCCCGCCTTGCCGGTTTCAACACGATCGTCCTGCTGACGAGCGGATGGCAGGCAGCCCTCGCGGCCCGTTCGGAGGGCAAGCCGAAGCTCCAGCGTCTCTTCCTCTTGCTTGCGGCGGCGCTTGGCTTCCTTTTCGTCGTGCTGAAAATCATGGAATACAGCTCCGAATGGACCGCTGCGGGTGACGCGAGCCTGCAGACCTTCTTCGAACTCTATTTCCTCATCACCGGATTTCATCTCGCCCATGTGGCCTTTGTCGCCGCACTTTTCGTACTGGCCTCCATCCGCCTCGAACGTTCGACGGTCGTCATGCTGACGACCGTGTGGCACGTCATCGATATCGTGTGGCTCGTGATGTTTCCCCTGATCTACCTGAGCTAGGAGCGCCGGAATGAACGATTCCAGACTCTTCGGCAGCGCGAACTGGATCATGGCGCTGGGCGTGGTCTCGGCACTGATCGCAGCGCAATGGAAACAGGAGGCGATCCCCGTGATCGCCCTTACCGCCATTCTGGCGATGACGGTTGCCAAGATACGCCTCATCGTGCTGGACTTCATGCATCTGAGAGGTTCCCGCCCGAACCTCGCCAGGGCGCTGTTGATCTGGCCCGTCTTCTTCGCCGCCATTTCCCTGGCGAAAATGGTGCTTGCATCCATCATGCAATGAGGACCCGGCAGGGTCCTCCTTTTTGTTTGGTAAAACGCAAAGAACGCTTCCCGGAATCCCCGCATAGAAATTCCACGGGTCATCATCCGCTCTTGTCGGATCAGATCCCGCACTTGCCGCAAGGCATCCGCACATAGGGGATATGAGGATGGCAGAACGCCTCACCAAGACCGGGGCGCGTAACGTCTTTTACGGCGGCTCCGCGTTCTTCTTCGCAATCTTTCTCGGGCTCACCGCCCACAGTCACTACTACATGCGAACCACCTCCACCGACGAGGCGACGCTGACGGATTCCGTCGCGCGCGGCAAACACGTCTGGGAGAAGAACGCCTGTATCAACTGCCACACGCTTCTCGGCGAAGGCGCCTATTTCGCGCCGGAACTGGGGAACGTGTGGAAGCGCTGGGGTGGCGACACCGATCCGGATACCGCCCGCGCGACGCTCAAGGCCTGGATGGCGGCACAGCCGAGCGGCATCGAAGGCAGGCGGCAGATGCCGCAGTTCAACCTGACGGACCGGGAACTGGACGATCTGGCCGACTTCCTCAAATGGACCAGCAGGATCAAGACCCAGAACTGGCCACCGAACGATGCCGGCTGATCTCACGGGAAGGGAAAAAGACATGAAATATCAGACGCAAAAGGTCGCCATGCTGTATTTTTACGGCGCGCTCGGCCTGTTCATCGCCCAGGTCCTGTTCGGCGTTCTCGCCGGCACGATCTATGTCCTGCCGAACACGCTCTCGGAACTCCTGCCCTTCAACATCGTGCGGATGATCCATACCAATGCGCTGATCGTATGGCTGCTGATGGGCTTCATGGGGTCTACCTACTACCTCCTGCCCGAAGAGGCGGAAACGGAGCTGTACAGCACCAGGATCGCAATCGTGCAGTTCTGGCTCTTCCTGGTCGCGGCGGCGATCGCCGTGGTCGGCTACCTCTTCCATATCCACGAGGGCCGCGAATTCCTCGAACAGCCCTTCCCGATCAAGGTCGGCATCGTCGTCGTGGCGCTCATGTTCCTGTTCAACGTGACGCTCACGGTGCTCAAGGGCCGCAAAACCGTCGTCACCAACATCCTGATCTTCGGTCTCTGGGGTGTTGCGATCTTCTTCCTCTTCGCCTTCTACAACCCGGCCAACCTCGCCCTCGACAAGATGTACTGGTGGTATGTCGTCCATCTCTGGGTCGAAGGCGTCTGGGAACTGATCATGGCGTCGGTCCTCGCCTTCCTGATGATCAAGCTCAACGGCATCGACCGCGAAGTCGTCGAGAAGTGGCTCTATGTCATCGTCGGCCTTGCGCTCTTCTCGGGCATTCTCGGCACCGGCCACCACTTCTACTGGATCGGCGCTCCGGGTTACTGGCAGTGGATCGGCTCGCTCTTCTCGACGCTTGAAGTGGCCCCCTTCTTCACCATGGTCATCTTCACCTTCGTGATGACCTGGAAAGCCGGCCGCAAGCACCCGAACCGCGCCGCCCTCCTCTGGTCGATCGGCTGCTCGGTCATGGCCTTCTTCGGCGCCGGTGTCTGGGGCTTCCTGCACACGCTGTCGTCGGTCAACTACTACACGCACGGCACGCAGGTCACCGCGGCCCACGGCCACCTCGCCTTCTTCGGCGCATACGTGATGCTGAACCTCGCCGTCATGGCCTATGCGGTTCCGGAACTGCGCGGTCGCAGCCCCTACAACCAGTGGCTCTCGATCGTCAGCTTCTGGATCATGTGCACGGCCATGTCGGTCATGACCTTCGCCCTGACCTTCGCGGGCGTCCTTCAGGTACACCTGCAGCGTGTTCTCGGAGAAGGCTACATGGATGTCCAGGACCAGCTGGCGATCTTCTACTGGATCAGGCTCGGCTCCGGCGTCTTCGTCCTGATCTCCGCGCTGATGTTCCTCTGGGCTCTGTTCGTACCGGGCCGCGAGCGGCAGCCGACACCCAGCGCAAGCATCCTCCCGGCCGAATAGCGTAAGTGCGGCTCCCTTGAGGGAGCCGCACTCTCCCCACATCACCAAAAGGACATTCCGATGAGCATGATTCCTCAAATTGGCTCGGCCAAACAGGGTTTGATCCCGCACTACGTACCAGCGGGAAACGAATGCGAACTGTTCGAAATGGCCTGGAAACGGCAGCTTCCGTTGCTTCTGAAAGGCCCGACCGGATGCGGCAAGACCCGCTTCGTCAGCCATATGGCGGAGCGGCTGGGGCTGCCCCTGGTCACAGTCTCCTGCCATGACGACCTCGCGGCGGCCGATCTGACCGGTCGCTTTCTCCTGAAGGGCGGCGAAACCATATGGGTCGACGGGCCGCTGACGCGATCGGTGCGCAACGGCGGCATCTGCTATCTCGACGAAATCGTCGAAGCGAGAAAGGATGTCGCCGTCGTCATCCATCCGCTGACCGACGACCGCCGCATCCTGCCGCTCGAAAGGACGGGAGAAGTGCTGGAGGCCCCGGCGGGTTTCATGCTGGTCGTCTCCTATAATCCCGGCTACCAGAACATTCTCAAGACGCTGAAGCCCTCGACCAAGCAACGCTTCATCGCCATCGAATTCGACTTCCTTCCCCGCGAGCAGGAGGTTGCGATCGTCGCAGCTGAAAGCGGCCTTCCGGAACGGCAGGTCGTGCCGCTCGTCACCCTCGCCCACCGCCTGCGCGCGCTCAAGGGGCATGATCTCGAGGAAGGCGTATCAACACGGCTGCTCGTCTACTGCGCCTCGCTCATCGAAAGCGGCCTCAAGCCGCGCGATGCCATCCGCGCGGCGTTGATCGAACCGCTGACCGACGATTCCGACGTACGGGCGGCACTCGCCGAACTGGCGAACGCAGTCGTCGCATAAAGGATATCGCCATGCTGGATTTCCTGGAGCTGGAAGAGAAAGTCGGCCTGGCCTGGCATCGACTGGTCGGCCAGACGCGGAGTCTGCCGCGCTATCCGGATCATGCGGTCGCGCTGGACGACATGAAATCCGTCCTCGCGTCCTGCTTCCGCGGCTTCGGCGGAGATCATGCCGTCCAGCTCGTGGCAGCCCATCAGCGCACCTCGAAACATCGCCTCAGGCTTCGACAGCTCGTGGGACTGGGTGAGGAGAGGATTGCGCGATCCGGCCGGGATTTCGCAAGGGCGATGCTGCCGGAGGTCATCGACTTCTTTCCGGATCGTGGCCTGAACCGGGACCTCTTCATCTGGCTGACCGCGGCTGTCGCCATGCTGGCCGAAAACCGCCCAGCAACGGCAGACCCTCTCGCCACGGACCTCGAGCGGCTCCACCTGGCAATCGTGAACGTGGAAAAGACGCTCTCTGCTTTCCCCGGGCTTCGTCCCGTCTACAGACGCCTGTGCAAGGCGACCCTGGCCGAACGCCATCGCGGCACGCTCCCCTCAGTCGAACGGCTGGTGGAAAGCAGGATCATCAGCCTGCTGCGAACCGGAGCAGGCTTGCCGGACGATACGCCGAAAGCGATCTTCCCCCGCCGCGCGCCTCCGGGCTACCAGCCGATGATGGATGTGCCGCTCTGGCCGGAATTCTTCCCGCAGGAGGAAAGCCGCACCACGGCGGACGATTCGGAAGCGCCGCTTGGCGACCCCCAGGGGGCGAATGGAAGGCGGCGCTTCACGGCCCAGCGGGAACGGGAAGACGAAAAACGCTCGGACCGCAGCCCGTTCATCCTCAACCGTTTCGAAAAGATCCTGGCGATGGCCGAGATGGTCAACGTCGACCGGCCGACGGATGACGCACCCGACGAGGACGGAAAGGCCGCCGAGGATCTCGACGAGATGGTCCTCGGGCACCGGAGGGAACGGCCGTCATCCCGCTTCCGCTTCGATCTCGACCTTCCCCCGGAAATGGTCGACCTGCAGGAGATCGCCGCAAAGCTCACCTACCCCGAATGGGATTACCGCAGAGCTTCGTATCTGAAGAATCATTGCCGGGTGCTGGCCGTTCCAACGTCCGCTTCAAACGATCGCTGGGAAATGTCGGACGATACGAAGGCGCTGGTCAGGAAGGTACGCAAGCAGTTCGAAATCCTGCATCCGCGCCATGAGCTGCTCAAATCGCAGATCGACGGGATGGAGCTCGATCTTGACGCCGTTGTCCGGCGCAGGACCGATCTCGTTGCCGGAGGACACGCGACCGATCGCATTCACATAACGAGCCGGCCACGAACCCCCGATCTTGCCGTCACCATACTGGTCGACGTTTCCCTCTCGACCGACGCATGGATCGACAACCGGCGTGTTCTGGACGTCGAAAAGGAAGCCCTTCTCGTCCTCTCCCAGGGTTTGACCGCCTGCGGGACGGATCACTCCATCCTCACCTTCACCTCGCGCCGCCGGTCCTGGGTGCGGGTGGAGACGGTGAAGGGCTTCGACGAGCGGTTTTCTCCGGTGGTGGAAGAGCGCATCGCCGGCCTGAAACCCGGCTATTACACACGCCTCGGAGCGGCCCTGCGGCACGCGACGTCCAGCTTGGCGAAACGCCCCAACCGGACGCGGCTGCTGCTTGTGCTGACCGACGGCAAACCCAACGACATCGATCATTACGAAGGCCGTTTCGCGCTGGAGGACAGCCGCCGCGCCGTACAGGAAGCACGCCGCCTCGGCGTGAACGTATTCGCGGTCACCGTCGACAAGGATGCGAAATCCTATCTCCCGACGATGTTCGGGCGCAATGGCTATGCGGTTGTCGGGAACGTCTCGAAGCTGCCGGCGGCATTGCCCGCCATCTATCGCGGCCTGACGGGCTAAGGCAGCCCGGCCGCAACGGAGGTCCGGCCATGCGGGGACATGCCGGACCTCCACTTTCCCAGACTGGACGAAAGCTCACGCTGCCTTGCTGAACGATCTGCCGCTGTTGTTCAGATAGGCATCGAACGCGGAAGCGGCGGCCCTTACGATGAACCGGTGTTCGTCGGAAACCTTGATGCATCCGCCCTCACGCTCGATCAGCCCATCCCGCTCAAGCTCGTCGATGCGTTCGTTGCCCGTCAGGAGAAGACCGGCATCAAAACCATGCGCCACAGCAAGCGCAGCCACGTCCACGGCAAAATCGCACATCAGCCTCTCGATTATTTCGCCGCGCAGCCGGTCCTCCGGGGTCAGGTGATACCCCTTGGCGACGGGCAATTCTCCCTTCGAAACGCGGGTTGCATAAAGGCCGGGCGGGACCTCGTTCTGGATGTATCCCTGGGGCAGCCTGCCGATCGAGGAGGCTCCCAGTCCGATAAGAGCCTGGCAGGCATCCGTGGTATACCCTTGGAAATTCCGGTGTAGCCAGCCTCCGGCCTGCGCCTGCGCAAGGTCGTCTCCCGGCAGAGCGAAGTGATCGAGCCCGATTCTCACATATCCGGCATCCACCAGAGCTTCGGCAATCGCGGCAGCCTGCAGGGCACGTTCACGCGCATCGGGAAGAGCCGCCTCGTCGATGAGACGCTGATGCTTCTTGAAGCTCGGGATATGGGCATATCCGAAAACCGCCAGGCGGTCCGGTCGCATCCGGGCGGCAGCTTCGACCGTGGCGACGCAGGAATCGACCGTCTGGTGCGGAAGACCATAGATGAGATCGAAGTTGATCGCATCGATGCCGTTGTGGCGAAGGTGCTCCACCGTCGCCATCGTCGTTTCCACGCTCTGGATGCGATTGATCGCTTTCTGTACCTTCGGATCGAAGCTCTGGACACCAAGGCTCGCGCGCGTGACGCCCGACGCCCCGAGAGCCATCGCCATCTCCGCGGTAAGGGTGCGTGGATCGATCTCGACAGCGGCGTTGATCTTCTCGGCGAAGCCGAGGCGGGTTCTCAGCGCGTCCATCAGGGCGACGAACTCGCCGGGCTTGATGATGGTGGGCGTGCCGCCGCCGAAATGGATTTCCCCGACGTTGAAACTGTCGTCTCTGGCCGACGCCAGCAGCTCGACCTCCCTGTGGAGCACATCCAGATAGTCGAGGATCGGCTTGTCCCGCTCGGTAATCGTCGTGTGACAGCCGCAATACCAGCACATCGAGCGACAGAACGGGATGTGAAGATAAAGCGATGTCGGCTGGTCTTCCGGGAAGGCCCGCAGCCACTCCGGATACTCCCGGGCGTCGAAGCCGGTCGTGAAATTCGGAGCCGTGGGATAGCTGGTATAGCGGGGAAGTCGCGCATCCCCATATTTTTCGATTATCGCTTCCGACATCTCAGGCACCTTTCCAGATCACTCTGGAAAGCGTTTACCGGGCAAAGGCCGCCTCATCTTTGTGCGAAATCAAGGCCGCTTTCGATTTTCCTGAAATATTTGCGCCACCACAAACTCGCTCCGGCCGGTGCCTGATAAGTCTCCAATGCGGCTGGAATCCGCCGGCAGCAAGGACAGTTTGAAAGGCCAAGGACAACACGAATGTCGGATATTCAGATACCTTCCATCGACGTCAGGACGCTGGCGCCCGCCGAACGCCACCCGAAGATTTTTGGCGTCCTCACCTCTCTCGCTCCCGGTGGCATCATGCATGTCACGAGCGATCACGATCCGCGGCCGCTGCATTACCAGATCGAAAGCCGGTATCCGGAACAGTTCGACTGGCAATATCTGGAACAGGGACCGAGCGTCTGGCGTGTCGAAATCCAGAGAGCCCAAAGCTCCGGCTGCGACTGCTGCTGCGGTCATTGAGAGATGAAGCCATGCCTGGCGTCACCATTTCCCGCTGGACGATGACCTATTTTGCGGCGGCATTGATCTGTCTGGTCGCCGGGCTGGCTCTGATGGCGTCGGGCTTCGGCTATCCGTTCCTTCCCGCCGAAGATCCGGCATCTCTCGTAGTCATCCATCTGGTCGCGATCGGCTGGCTTGGCCTCCTGTTCGCCGGATCGCTGCTTCAGTTCGTCCCGGTCCTGGCTTCCAGGCAGTTGCACTCAGCTTTCCTCGCCCTGCCGGTCCTGCTCCTAACCGTCGCTGGGCTTTTTTTCCTGCTCGCAGGCTTCCTCGGGCTGGCCGACATCCTCCCGCTCTGGACATGGTCCCTGCCACTCGGCGGCATGCTGCTGACGCTTGCATTCGCAGGTCTCTGCTGGATGGTGATAGGCACCCTCGCCCCAGCCCGCCCGCTTCCCGTGCCATCGAAATTTGTCGCGCTCGGCTGCGTACCGCTTGTCGGCTTCACCGTCGTCGGGCTGCTCTTCACCCTTCCTCTTTCGGGCCTGTCCGACGATCCGCATCTCGTCGACCTGGTGTTGAAAGCCGGTCCGGCGCACGCCTATCTCGGCCTCGTGGGATGGATGACCGTCACCGCCATCGGCGTCAGCTATCGCCTTCTGACGATGTTCCTTCTGTCACCCGAAAGGACGCGCGCGACAAGTAGGATCGTGGGCTGGCTGACGGCGGCGGCAATCGCGGCGGCGATTGTCGGCATCATTCTCGCCGTCGCCGGGATGGATGCAGATCCGCCGCTCGATCTCGCTGTCGCGATCGGCGGGATTGCCGTCCTCTTCTATGCGGTGGACATCTACTCCATCTTCCGCGAACGGAAACGAAAAGCCGTGGAGATGAACGTGCTTGCGAGCCTGGTGGCGATTGCCATGCTGGTCGCCTGCTTCCTTCTCTTCGGCATCTCGATCGCGGCCGGCACTGCGGGCGACATGATCGTCCCGGGCGTCTATTTGTTCACCTTCGGCTGGCTGACGGGCCTCGGCCTCGGCCAGCTCTACAAGATCGTCGCCTTCATGACGTGGCTGGAGTTCTACGGCCCCGTTCTGGGCCGGATCGCTGTTCCGCGCGTGCAGGATCTCGTCAACGAGCGTCGTGCATCGGCATGGTTCGCCCTCTATTTCGGTGCAACCGCAACGGCGGCCATTGCCTTGGCCGTCGATGGGCATGATATGTTCAGGTGGGCGACGGTGGTCCAGCTCATGGCCGTCTGCGCGCTCGCCTTCGAATTCGTTCAGCCCCGCCGTCTCGCCACGGTCCCGCCGGCGACCGGCTTGCCAGCGGGCATTGCAGACCATCATCTGTTCCTACCAAGCGTCAACGGGAGGCCACGGTGACCCAGGAATTCAAAGAACTCGATGTGAGACCCATCCTGCAGAACGGCGGCGAACCGTTCGAGGAAATCATGAGGGCCGTCAGCGCGCTGCAGCCGGGTCAGGGCCTCAGGTTGCTTGCTCCCTTCAAACCACAGCCGCTCTTTCGCGTGATGGATTCCAAGGGCTTCGACCACGAGATCGTCGAACTCGACAACGGCGGCTTCGAGGTGCGCTTCACGCCGCGGCTGGAAGAGAAGGTTACCGTGTCCGATAACGCGGTTTCGCCTGAACTCTGGAAAGAGCCATCCGTGGAGCTCGATCTTTCCGATCTCGACCCGCCCGAACCCATGCAGCGTATCCTCGCGGAAGCCGAGGCGCTCAGCCAGGGCGAAGTGATCTTCGCCGTGCTCGCGCGAGAGCCGGTCTTCCTGTTTCCGGAACTCACTCGCCGGGGGCATCAGTGGGTAGGCAATTTCGACCGGAGCGGCAGCACCTACCGGATCATGATCCGTATCGGCAAGGAGCAGGCCAATGCCTGACCAGCACCAGCAGGCGGAAACGATCGAGCAGGTCAGGGAGCGGCTGTCGACCGTCATCGACCCGGAGGTCGGGCGCGGCATCGTGGACATGGGCCTGATCTACCGGATCGAGGCGAGGCCTGCCGGCGGCCTTTATATCGTGATGACCACCACGACAAGGGGATGCCCGGCCTCCGCCTTCCTGACCGAGGCCGTGCGGGCATGCGCGGCATCGGTGCCGGGCGTTACCGGCGTCGACGTCGAACTGACCTACGATCCGCCTTGGACCCCCTCGATGATGTCTCCGTGAGCTTCATGATCCGGCCCGGCAGACAGGCCGCCTCAGCCGTCCGCATCCTGGTCTTCGGGAACGAAGGCCGGAAGGGTAAATCGGAAACTGGCTCCTCCGGCACTGTTTTTCGTGACCGATATGTCGCCGCCATGGGCCTCGATGATCCTTTTGGAGATCGAAAGACCGATCCCCATCCCGCCCGCCTTCGTCGTGACGAAGGGATTGAAGAGCTGCGAGGCGATTTCTTCCGAAATGCCCGGGCCGGTGTCGTCCACCTGGACGACGATCTCGTTCGCGCCGTTGGATCTGGTGCTGACGGTAAGCTGCTTGCGCGGGGAATCCTTCATCGCCTCCACGGCGTTGCGCATGAGGTTGATGAGGACCTGCTGTATCTGAATCCGGTCCACCATCACCATTTCGCCGCCGGGAGCGAACTCGAACAGCGTCCGGACCCCCTTCTCCTTGGAACCCGCCAGCGCGAGTGCGCCCGCCTCCTCCACGACCTGCCTGATGTTCTCGGCCGCCTTCTCCGTCTCCCCCTTGCTGACGAATTCGCGCAGATGCCTGATGATCTGCCCCGCACGAACGGATTGATGCGCGGCTTCGTCGAGCGCATCCCTGATCTTCAGGGCATTCGGGTCCGCGGTCTTCTGCAGCAGGCGCATGCATCCATGGACATAGTTCGCGATGGCCGATAACGGCTGGTTCAGTTCGTGCGCCAGGGTGGAGGCCATCTCCCCCATCTCGTTCAACCGCGCCAGCCTTGCAAGCTCGCCCTGGATTTCCTGCAGCCGGGCCGCGGTCTGTTCGCGCTCCGTCAGGTCGCGGACGAACCCCGTGAAGAACATTTCTCCGCCCGAACGCATTTCTCCCACCGCGAGCTTCATCGGAAAGGTGGAACCATCCTTGCGCCGGCCGACGACGACGCGGTCGACGCCGATGATCCGCTTCTCTCCTGTCTGGAGGTAACGTTCGATGTAGCCGTCGTGCTCGCTTCGATACGGTTCGGGCATCAGCATGCTCAGGTTCTGGCCCACCACCTCTTCTTCCGTATACCCGAACTGGCGGACCGCTGCCGCGTTGAACGAGACGATCGTACCGTCGCGGGTGCTGACCACCGTCGCGTCGAGCACCGTATCGAGAATGGATCGAAGATGCGCTTCCCTTGCCTCCAGCATCACCTCCGTGTTCGCGATGGCCTGCCTGATGGAATGAAGCAACCCGCCAGAGAGCGCTATCGCCAGACCGACGGCGGCGAAGATCGCCAGTTGAACGATCTCGGCCCTCTCCCCGACACCGGTAAGATAGCCGGCCGCACTGACCGAAAGGATGACCGCCAGCAGCGCCGGCTTGAATCCGGCGATCACCGACGTAAACAGGATCGGCAGGATGAATAGGATGAATGGGGCTCTGTCGAATAGGATGCCGTGCAGCGCCAGGCGCAGGGCAAAGGCTATGGATACCGTCACGATTGCGAGGGCATAGCCATATTGGTCGGGAAACGGACGCCTGATGAACGAATGCAGGACCCGATCCCGCATCCCGAAGAATTCATTCGACAGCATGAGATGCTCAGATCCCGCCCGGTTGCCTCTAAAAGGCCAATGTAGCTCACCAGCAGCGTGCCCGGCTACAGCATCGGCCCGAAAATCGGAATCGATCTTCGGAAAGCGCGATGCGTCGATTCAATCGGTTCGAGCGTCCTTCGTGCGTCTGGAAGGACGCATGGCGCTCTATATTCCACGCCCAGCGGCTTTCACCGACGACGGCGACCGCGGAGGAGAACGCGGCCGCCATCGGTTTGCAGCCAGCTTATACGCCGGCGGCAGCGATATCTGCATCGAGGCGCTCGCGCGCCTTCTTCGGCAGCTTGGCAGCCTTGATCGCTTCGAGATTTGCCGGAGCGTCGCCCACGACGACCAGGCCGATCATTCCCATGCCGACATGCGGGGAGCACTTGACGGCGTAGGCACCTTCAACGTCGAAAGTTACCTTGATGCTCTCGTTCATCTTGCCCTTGAAAGGCGTTGCGCCGTCCGGAATGAGGCCATCGATCGTTTCCGCGTTATGGGACTTGTCGGTCGGCACGAAGGTCACCGTGTCGCCCTTGGCGATCTTCAGCGAGCTCGGCTCGAAAACCATTGCCCCGTCCTTGCCCTTGTTGAGCATGTGAACTTCGAAGTCGGCTGCCGTCGCAGCGGTTCCGCACGCGGCAACGATGATCACCGTGCCGAGAAGGGAAGCTAAAGTCTTTTTCATTGTCTTGCTCCTGTTGGGGAGGCCATCGAGCCTCTGTTGGAGCCAACTTAGCGTGCGAGCGAAAACGTTCTTTGACGCACCGCAAATGTCGTGGAGATTCTATTCCTTGGCGCTGTCGGCCAAGGCAAGCAGGCCTTCCGCATCCTTCACGAGAAGCTTCTGGCGCCCGCCCTCGACAAGTCCCCTGGCTTCCCACGCGCTCATGATTCTCGATACGGTATGAAGCGTGGTGCCGGTCATCTCGGCGATGTCCTGCCGGGAGATCGGAAAGTCGATCCGCACCGCGTCACCCTCCTTGCGTCCCGCCTGCTTGACCAGCCTGAGGACGGCATGCGCCACCCGCCGCTCCACTTCCTGGGTGGACATCTCGCGAATACGGGCATGGGCCTCCTCCAGGCGCTGCCCGATCGTCTGCATGGCAGTAACCGCAAGACGGGGATTTCGATCGACGAACTGCGGCCAGAGCTCCGTCGGCCAGCAAAGCGCGATACTTTCGGCGACGGCGGTCGCCGTGCCCGGATAATCCTTGCGCTGGAGCGCCTTGGCAAAACCGAAGAGGTCACCGGGATGGACCACGCGAACGATGATCTGCTGACCATCTTCCGTGACCTGCGTGACCTTCAGCCTGCCATGGAGGAGGAGATAGAAATGCGTGGCCGCGGCACCCTGTTCGAAAACCGCCTCACTGACCGGCACCCTGCGCGAGCTCGCGTGAGCAAGAAGGGCCTCGGTATCGGCATCGTCCATCCTCTCGAACAGGGGAAAGGTTCGGACCAGACTCTTATCGATCTTCAACGATGTGCTCTCCGCTAAGGACCGGGACTTCGTGGATTCGACAGGCCCGATCCTGATTTCGCGGTGACCATAGCACAATGCGCGACAAGATCGAAGGCGCGGCGATGCCGCGCCTGGGGATTCAGGTCAGCCGTCCGGCTTCACGCAGCTTCTTCAAGAGCGGTGCGTACCATTTTGTCGACTTCACGAGGCGAAAACCGAGATTGTCGGGCGGAGTGCCGACCGAACAACCGCCCCCTTTCGGGTCGCGGATGAAGGAACTCACCGGCGAACGATGGCCGGCAACCGTGACATAGACGCCGCAGATCGCTTCCGAAGCCCGAACCGAACCGTTCTGGTAAAGATGCACCCGCCTGTGACAGGTCGATGTCCACTCCCACACATTGCCGCCAAAATCCGCCAGACCATATTCGTTCTCGCCGAAGCCGCCCGACGGCCTGGGCACCGGATCGCGTTTGGACCTCTCCCGCGCCTCGCGCTCGTAATCGGCCAGCCAGCGGATCGCCGGGTTCCTGTTGTCGGGATCGAGCCCCAGGGCATCGTCGGGAAAACCCTTGCCCGCAGCCTGGGCAAGCTGTTCGTCCGTCGGAAGCGTCCAGTAATCCCCGGTCTTGTCCGAAAGCCAGCGGGCATAGGCCACCGCGTCGTCGAAGCTGACGCCGGTAACGGGGATATCGGCGGCGGCGGTCGAGGATGCATCGGCGGCAGCGCAGGCTCCGTCCATGACGCAATTGGCATATTCCGCCGCCGTGACCTGGTATTTGGTAATGGTGAGACTTTCGGCGGCCACTGTCTTCATCGGCGGATCGACTGCCACCGTACCTTTCAGGAACTCGCCGTCACTCCGGTATTTGTAGGTGCGAGGCGGTATGACGACGGTTTGCGGCTCATAAGCCCCGTTCTCTCGGAGGGATGGTTCGAAGAGGCCCGCCTGCTGGAAGATGCCTGCGGACAACGCGGCGATCAGCGTGATCGGAAGCGCGGTACGGAGGATCGAGAGTCTTGTTCTTGGGTTCGTACATGGCATCTTCGCCTCCTCAGGCGAAACCGTCGTAAGAAAAGCGCCCCTCGGGAGGCACTGGCGAGGCAGGTGTCACCCTGCCCCGCCATGCCTGATCAGCTTCCGGTGGGAGCGACGACCGAAGTCATCAGATCGTCGTTCCAGTCGCCGGTAACCTTGAAGTGCGCCGCCGCGCCCAGTTCGAAGGCTTCGATCAGGTTGTGGTTGACATAGGCATAGATGCCGGGCTGTTCGAAGGTGTAGAACGCGGCGCCGGCCGTACCGCCCGGGATGAACCAGGTTTCCTGATCCCGGTCGGGAACGTTGCTGAACTTGCCGGTTGCCCAGACATAGTCGCCATGCCCGCCGATAAGGTGGGGGCGTGTGTCACGGTTGGCCTGCGAATGGACGATCAGAACCTTTTCTCCGACCGCGGCGGTCAAGGCGTTTTCGCCCGTCAGCGCGCCAACGGCGCCGTTGAAGACGATGTGGCTCGGCGTGAGGGTCCGCATGACCTTGAGCGTGTCTTCATAAGCTTCGCCGGCGCTGTCGTATTTCTTGAATTTGCCGGCTTCGTCGCGCGGAACGTAGAAGTCCTGTTCACCGACGTAATAGACCTTGTCGTAGACCAGCTCCTTGCCGTGGCCATCGGTCAGGCCTTCGCGCGGCAGCACCATGATCGCGCCGTTCATGCCCGACGTGACATGCCACGGCACCATGCCGGGAGGTGCGCAATGGTAGACGAAGACACCGGCCTTGGTCGCCTTGAAGCGGAGGACCGCCTTTTCACCGGGGTTGACGATGGTCAGCGCGCCGCCGCCCAATGCGCCGGTGGCCGAATGGAAGTCGATATTGTGCTGCAATTCGTTCGTATCGGGATTGATCAGCGTCAGCTCAACATAGTCGCCCTGGTGCACCACCATCAGCGGCCCCGGAACCGATCCGTTGAAGGTCATGGCGTTGATTTCGGTACCTTCCTTGTCGAGCACCATCTTCTTTTCCTGGATCGTCAGGGTGAACTCGACGATCTTCGGCGGGCCGTCGGCCTTCTGGGGATGGGCGTGTACGAACGGCGGCTTGACGAGGTCCACCTTGACCCGGCGCAGGGCCGACAGATCCGGCGGGTTCTTCTTGGTCGGGGCAGCCTCTTCGGCATTGGCGAACGATGCCTGAACAACCGGAGCCATGGCACCCACGAATGCCGCACCGGCCAGGATCGAGCGTCTGGTTATTTGAAATTTGTCAGTCATGATGCCTCTCCTTTGAAGCAAAGGGCGGAGTTAATCGCCGTCCTGTCGAAGGAGAAGCTATGACGGGTCCCTGCCGTCTTCTTTGACTTGCAACAAACTTTCCCTTGTTTGCTTGCGACTTCGCAAAGACTGGAAAACAACGGTGCGAGATAGATCGGGCGTCGATTGAAGGAATGTTGCCATGACCGATCTTTCCTCCCAGAGGAGCCGCCGCGGCGGTATCCCGAGAGGCCTCTCGCCCACCGCTCCCGTGATCTTCTCCTATGGTTTCAGACCGTTCTTCCTGTCCGCCGGACTCTGGGCCATCGCGACGATGCTCCTGTGGATCGGCAGCCTGGCCGGAGTGGTCGAAATGGCCGATTCCTACGGCGCCGTGCATTGGCACGCGCACGAGATGCTGTTCGGTTACGCAAGCGCGGTGCTGGCGGGCTTCCTGCTGACGGCGGTGCCCAACTGGACCGGCCGGCTGCCCGTCTCGGGATGGCCGCTCGTCTTTCTTTTCCTCGTCTGGATTGCCGGCAGGCTTGCCCTCCTCCTCTCCGACTATGTCGGCGATCTCACGGCTGTTCTGGTCGACAGCGTATTCCTGCCACTCCTCCTTTTCATTTGCGTCCGGGAAGTAATCGCAGGCAGGAAGTGGAAAGATCTGAAGGTCATCGGCGGCCTGCTCGCCCTGTCCGCCGCGAATACCCTGTTTCATCTGGAAGTGATCACCGGCCAGCACCCCGCCCTTGGGATCAAGCTCGCCCTGTCGGCCTATATCGCCATGATCCTCGTCGTGGGCGGCAGGATCATCCCGAGCTTCACCCGCAACTGGATCAACAAGACGGGACGCACCGACTTTCCCACCCCCTATGACCGCTTCGACACGGCCGCGATTCTCTGCGGCGTGGCTGCCCTGGCGGCATGGGTCGTTGTCGGCGACGGATCGTTCGTCGCGGTGATCGCCGGGCTTGCCGCGGTCATGCACGCGGCACGGCTTGTGCGTTGGCGGGGCTGGACGACGACTGCGGAAATGCTGGTGACGATCCTGCATGTCGCCTACCTGTTCGTGCCCATGGGTTTCCTCGCCATCGGGCTCGCCGCGCTGGGACTTTTCGACGAAACCTCGGCGATCCATGTGCTGAGCGTGGGAACGGTGACGACGATGATGCTGGCCGTCATGACAAGGGCAAGCCGCGGCCACACGGGACGGGTTCTGACCGCTTCGGGCACCACCGTCGCATCCTACGCGGCAATGGTGCTGTGCGCGATCCTGCGCCCCAGCGCACCGCTCTTCCCGGAACATCTGAACGCTATCTACGCGCTGGCGGGACTTGCCTGGCTGCTTTCATTCGGCCTGTTCGTGATGGAATACGCACCGATGCTGACGCGTGTCCGCCGCAAGTTGTGACGATGGCGACGAGCACACCGCAATGTGCACTCGTCTGAAGCAATCCGGCTCCGGCGATGGAGCCCGGTCTAAAGGCCTCGGACAAGGCGACTGAAAACATTGCGGCTGGATATGGTGAAACGTTTCGCACGACGTCCAACTGCCTTCCAGGGCGAGAATTCCAGGCGCGTCGTGATCCGGCGCAATCCGCGGAGATCATCGAAAGCGGGACATTCTTGACGTACGTCAAATCCTCCACCGATCGGAAGCGGCATTCTGGCGATGTTTCTCGCAAAGGGGCGTGGAGATTGCAGACGATGCAGCCGACAGGAGGAGCATGTCTCCTCAACGTCCCTTCGCGGCCTTGTCGAATGGAAGGACAACCTGATGCTCAGAATCTTAGCCCAGGCGATATTGTCGGCGGCCGGCGTGATCGTCGCTTTCTTTGTTTCCGAAGGCGATGTGAGTTACCCCGTCTACCAGATGGTCGTCTCCCTCGTGCTGATCGTGATCGCCGCCCTCCTGGTCTGGTACGTTCCCAAGCTTACCCGGCGGAACGACGCTTGACGCCCATGGCGGACTTTCCGCGCTGCGGCTTCATCCCCGTAAGGTGACGCCACCCAAAGAGACGGATGACGAGACTGATCTCGTGCCTCGTCAGCCTCAAGACGCCCGTCACGGGAGCGGAGTTGGTGTCCGGCAGGACGCCAATCGCGCAGCCGTTGCAGGCCGCAGACGGCCGGCACGCCCTTGCGGGAACGCACCGGCCACCGGATCATTGCATTCCCGCCGCGACCAGAGATTGCCAGGTGGAGAATTCCTTGCTCATATACGCTTGGAACTGCGCCGCATCCCAGTCTTCGAAGCGTACGCCCTGGTCGACCGCGAGTTTCTTTCCCTTCTCGGATTTCATGATTTCCGACACGGCTCGGTTCAGCATGGTCACATCTGCATCGCTGATCCCTGCGGGTGCGAAGAAACCGAACCATTGGGCGGCCTCGACCTCCTCGAACCCCTTTTCCGCGGCCGATGGCACGTCGGGGAATTCGGTCCGCCGCCCCTTGCCGAGGTAGAGCAGCGCCTTGCCCTGATTGTTGCTCAAATAGGGAGCCGACGAACCGACGGAGCCGACATAATAATCGGCTCGGCCCGCGATGACTTCCATCATCGCCTCGCCCGAAGACTTCATGTGAAGAACCCGCGGCTTCAGCGCCAGTTCGTTCGACACCATCTGGCCGACGAAATGGGTCGAGGAACCGACGCCCGCCGTCGACATGACGACGCGCCCGGCCTTGTTCTTGGCGAACAGGTCCTCAAGCAAGTTCACCCCGGCTGCCGGCGAGCCGATGATCATGAACTCGTTAAAGCCCATGACCGAAATCGTCTTGAAATCCTTGACCGGATCGTAGCCAGCCTTCGGATTGTAGGCAGCGGCCGTCAGGAACGACGAGCTGGAGAACAGCAGCGTCGAACCGTCGCCCTTGCCGCGGGCGACCTCGGCGGTGCCGACCACTCCGCCGGCTCCGGGCTTGTTGACGACGATCACCGGCTTGCCCAGCTTTCCCTGCAATTCATCGGCCAGAAAGCGAACGAAGGGATCGGTCGACCCTCCGGGATTGAACGGGACGACGATCTGGATCGTCGATTGCGAAGCGATATCGGCGCGCGCGGCTCCGCTGAAAGCCAATATGCAGGCCACCAACAGCGTCTTGAATCCCAGTTTCATGAAGTGCTCCTCCTCTGCGGTCCATCTTCGGGCGGCCGCCTTGATATTCTTGGTATTGCCCGGCCCAAAGCCGGACCGCCGGCATCCTCGTCTTCCCGGACCGTCCGGCTCTTTCTCCTCACCGGCTTGAATTAGGCCGCCCCGTTGCCCTTCCGGCAACTGACATAAGGCTGTGAATGCATGAGCTGCGGTTATGCCTGATACGTCCGGAACGAAGCTCGAAGTGGCTTGTCTCAGCCCCGCACATGGATCAATGCATCCACCCCGCAACCGCCCTTCGACAAGGCGATGAACGGATTGATCTCGACGCTTTCGACCTCGGGGCCCTGTGTGGCGATGAACTGCGACACGCTGACGATGGCATCCGCGATGGCGTCGAGATCGGCCCTTTCCTGTCCCCGCGCTCCATCGAGGATCGCGAAAGTGCGGATCGAGCGGATCATCTCCAGCGCGGTCTCATGGGTGACGGGCGCCGTGCGCAGCACGGTGTCCTTCAGCACCTCGGTATAGATGCCGCCGAGCCCGAACATGACGATCGGGCCGAACGTCGGATCGCGATGACCGCCGATGATGGTCTGGATACCGCCGGTTATCATCTGCCCCACGGTGACGCCCCTGATCTCGGCCTCGGGCACCGCGCGGCCGGCATTGTCCGTGACACGCGCAAAGGCTGCTCGAACGGCGTCTTCATTCGTCAGGTTCAGCGCCACGCCACCCACCTCGGACTTGTGGCCGATTTCGGCGGAAAGGACCTTGATGACCACCGGATAGCCCATCGCCTCGGCGGCAGCGACCGCCTCGTCCGGGGTTGCAGCGACGCTTTCCCTGGCGAAGCGCAATCCGGCCCTGGCGAGAATTTCCTTCGATTGCGCCTCGTCAGGGCTGTGCGCCAACGTCAGGAGAGCGATCTTTGCCAGTTCAGGCAGCATCAGCGGCCGCCTGCGCACGGCCGACAGTTCGGCCGCCGCAGCCAGGGCTTTCACGCAGAATACCGGGTCTTCGAATATCAGATAGCCCAGGTCCTCCAGCTGCTTGCGGTACTCCGGCGTGGTCTGGACGCAAAGGGCAAGCTGGGTCAGCGGAAACTCGGCCCTGAGCGCGCGCAGCGGCTCCGAGAGGATCTCCATGTCGCGCGCATTGCGTCCGGCGTTGGCGAAAAACAGCATCGCCGATCCGAACGGCCGGTCGCGCAGAACGCGTTCCACCGCGCGGGTCAGCATCGCCCGGTCGCCCACGGTCTGGGCGGTCGTGTCGACCGGATTGAGCCCTACCGCCAGCGGCAGTTCCTTCTGGATTTCGGCGAGAGTCGCCTCCGAGACCGGGGGAAGTTCGATCCCCGCCTCCATGGCGGCATCGGTGGACATGACGCCGACCCCGCCCGAGACCGTCACGATCGCCAGCGTCTTGTCCGGCGGCAGGCGGCCCTGCGCGCAGGCATAGGCGACATCCACCATCTCGGTCAGCGTCTGGCATGACCAGGCCCCCGCCTCACGCAACACGGTGTCGAAAACCTGCACGGAACCCGCCAGCGCGCCGGTATGGGAGGCTGCCACCGACTGGCCGGCCTCGGTCCGGCCGGCCTTGAAGACGATGACAGGCTTGCGCATCTGCCGCGCCATGCGCAGCGCCCGGATGAGCGCCGGACCGTTCCGGCAACCCTCCATGTAGAGCATCAGCACATCGGTATCCGGGTCCAGCGCCATCCATTCCAGGCACTCGGCCGCCTGCACATCGGCCTCGTTGCCCGTGGCGACGAATTTGGAAATCGCCATTCCCCGGCTGATGACGAGATTTTGCAGATAGGAACCGACGGCACCGCTCTGGCTGACCATGCCGACACGCCCCACGGCGGGCGTGCCGCGATCCATGGCGGTCGAAAAGGTCGAGAAGATCCGCTCGGCGGTATTGAACGATCCCATGGCATTGGGGCCGAGCAACCTCGCGCCGGCATCGCGGATCATCTTCATCATGCGCGCCTGGGCGGCCGCGCCCTCTTCCCCGGCTTCGGCAAAACCGGCGCTGAACATCACGATCGAACGCACGCCGGCCGCACAGGCATCGGCGACCGCCGCTTCGGCCTGCCGGGCGGGAACGGCGATGATCGCCTGATCGACCCGTTCGGGAATTGCCGTCGCCGTGGGATAGGCGGTCAGCCCCTGGACCTGCGGGCGTGTCGGATTAACGGGATAGACCTTCACCTGCGACTGCGCTTCGAGCATGTAGCGGATCGGGCGGCCGCCGATCTTGCGCGGATCGTCCGAAGCCCCGATCACCGCGATGCTCCTCGGTCGAAACAGGGCGTCGAGCCCACCCGGATTGACTGCTGCGTTCATCCTATATTCTCCCTTCGGCCGCCTGACCCTGAGGTTCGGCCAGATCCATGTAATAGCCGCGCTGCTCCACGCTGCTGCCCAGCCAGCAAATCAGGCTGAGGCAGCGCTTCACATGCAGGCTGAGGTCGTTCTCGTCGGTAATGCCCATCGCGCCGAAAAGCTGGATGCTTTCACGGATGACGAGCTGGGCGGTATCGTTCAGCCGGGCGCGCAACCGGGCAGCCTGCATTCCACGCGCGACCGGGTCCCTCAGTTCGTCGAAACGCGCCAGCCCCGCATCCAGCACCGCCCGCGCCAGCCGCTGATGCACGAACATGTCCGCGGCGCGATGCTGCAGGGCCTGAAAGGCGCCGATCAGCTTGCCGAACTGCCGGCGCGTCTTCAGATGCTCGATGACCAGGGCCATCATCCGGTCGACATGCCCCATGAGTTCCGCCGCAACCAGAACCGAGGTTTCATCGAGCGCGGCGCGCAATGCCCGTTCCGCCACCTTGCCTGTTGCCAATACCGTACCCGGAGCCGCATCCAGCGCCAGCCGCCCCGTGGGGGAGCCATCGGCCCGGAAATCATGCGAAAGCTGCGATCCGGAAATCCCGGCCTCGACCAGCACGAGCGCCAGCCCATCCGGGCCGGAAGCGCTGACGATGTAATGGCTGGCTCCGGCCGCACCCGCGACCCATGCCTTTTGTCCGCTCACCCGGCCTGCGGCGAAAGTCGTGGCGGGCGGAGCCAATCGGAACCCTTGAGGGTTTTCCTGCCAGGCCAGGGCGGGCAACGCCTCGGCGGTGGCCAGCCCGGCCAGCAATTCGGCGCCAGCACCCGCATGGACGAGCACCCTTCCGGCCAGAAACAGCGAGTGGAACGGATCGGCCGTGAAACAGCCGGCAAGTCCCTCGGCCACGATACCGGCGGCGGACACGCCGAGACCCAGACCTCCCGAATCCTCCGGCAGCGCCAGGGCAAGCCATCCCTGTTCGGCCATCACCGCCAGCGTTTCCGGCGCATGACCCGGCAGATCGTTGCGTCGCGCCCGGACGGCACGGCCATCGGCCGTACGTTCCGCATGTTTCCCCACCGCCTCCCGCAGAAGGGCGGCGGTATCCGCATCCATGGATGCCATCGCTCTTCCTCCTCAATCGGACTTCGGCAGGCCCAGAACCGAGCGCGCCAGAATGTTGCGGTGAACCTCGTTGGTGCCGGCGAAGATCGTCGGCGCGCGGCTTTCGTAATAGGGCGCCAGCAGATCGGCGGCGCCCTCGCCTGCAAGCGCAGCGTCGCTGCCAGCCGCTTCCAGCAGCAGTTCCGACAAACGCTGGAACGTGCCGGTGGACCAGATTTTCAGCGCCGATATCTCGACCCCGACCTTGCCGTCGGCGCGCACCAGATCGGCGAAACCGCCATACATGTCCTGCGCGTCCTGCGTATCGAAGATGGCCTGGGCCAGCCGGTCGCGCCAATAGTCGCTGGCGAGCAACCCACGCTCCTCCATCAGACGGCGCAACGCCAGGAGCACCTTGAAGGCGCGTTTCGGCGAGCCTGCCCAGATCCGCTCGAAACCGAGAAGCGACCGCGCGACGGCCCAGCCCTTGTTCGGCTCCCCGAGGATGCAATCGGTGCCCACCACGACATCGTCGAAAAACACCTCGCAGAAGTCGGGATGTCCGGAGAGGTTCTCGATCGGCCGCACGGTAATGCCGGGCAGGCCCATGTCGATCAGCACGAAGCTGATGCCCTCCTGCTTCGGCCCCGTACGGTCGGTGCGGATAAGGGCGAAGATATGGTTGGCGACATGGGCCGAGGTCGTCCAGATCTTCTGGCCGTTGACGACCATGCGGTCCCCTTCGATCCGCCCGTCGCATTGAAGGCTAGCGAGGTCCGACCCGGCGGAAGGTTCCGAATAGCCCTGGCACCAGATATGCTCGCCCGAATGCATGAGAGGCAGGTAGTGCGCCTTCTGCACCTCGGTGCCCCAGGCGATGATGGCGGGGCCGAGGTTCCTCACACCGGCATCGTGCAGCCAGGGCGTGCCCGCCGCCTCCATCTCCTCGATGAAGATCAGGTGGCGGTCGGGACGCAGGCCCATGCCGCCATATTCCACCGGCCAGCCGGGCGCGATGAAGTTCCGCCGGTGCAGCGCCCTGTACCAGGGCATGGAGACATCGGCGGGAAAGCGGTGCGGATAGTGACGCAGTTCGGCCGGGCATTCGGTCTCGATGAAATCGCGCAGCATCCGGCGGAAATCCTCTTCCGCCATGGCGTTCCAGTCGGGTGCGGGATCGGTCATCTCGCTGCCCTCAGCGCCCTTGATAGACGCCGGGCCGCTTCTCCATGAAGGCCGCGATCGCCTCCTTGTAGTCCTCGCTCTGGTTCAGGAAGGACTGGGTGTAGGCCTCGACATCCAGATAGGTGTCGAGATCGGTCGCCGTCGCCACCTCGAATAGATGCCGCGTCATGCCGAGCGCCAGCGTCGGCATGGCCAGAAGCTGGCGGCAGTATTCCTCCGCCTCGGCATCCAGCCGGTCGTCGGCGACGACACGGCTGACGAGCCCCATGCCCAGCGCCTCGTCTGCGCCGAGAATGCGGGCCGAGAAGGCAAGTTCCTTGGCGCGCAGTTGCCCGATATGCCGGATCAGGAAGTGGATGGCCCCGCCATCGGGAGCCAGCCCGCGCTTGGCGAAGATCATCGAGAAGCGTGCCGTCTCCGATGCGATCACCACGTCCGAGGCCAGTGCCACCGACCAGCCGAAGCCGACCGCTACCCCGCGCACGGCGGAAATCACCGGTTTCTCCATTGCCGCGAGTTCCCGCGCAACGCCGCATACGCCGCGCTGCATCCTAGCCCGGGCGCTGCCCTGCGCATCCTTGCCCATGCGCGAGACATCCGCACCGGCGCAAAAATCCTCGCCGGCGCCGCGCAGCAGAACCACCCGCACCTCGGGATCGAAACGCAAGTCGCGCACCATACCGGCCATCTCGTAACGCTCTTCCGGCGACAGCGCATTGCGCCGGCCCGCCGTATCGAAGGTGATGCGGCCGATGCCTTCCGACTTTTCCAGATGAATGCCCATCACTTTCCTCCCTTGCGCAGCCAGCCCGCTCTTGCGGCTCCCGCAGCGTCATCGGCGGCCTGAGCGGCCAGCCATTCCCGTTCAAGCTGATCGGCGATATCGGCCATCGGCTGCACCCGGTCGATCAGGCCCACGCCCTGACCGGCCCCGCGAATGTCGCGCCAGGCCTTGGCCTCCGACCGCGCACCCGCCTGATAGCGCGTCTTGTCCCGGCTTGCGGCAGCCACCTCTTCGGGATCGAGCCCTGCGGCGGCGATGCTTTGCCGCAGATAGTTGGCAGGCAGGCCGCTGAAGAACGGCGTATAGACCACATCCTTCAGCGTCGCATCGACCACCATCGCGCGATAGTCGTCCGGCGCGCGGCTTTCGGCTGCGGGAATGAAACGGCTGCCCATATAGACCATGTCCGCCCCGAGGCTCAGCGCGGCATGAAGCGCGCCGCCGGTGCCGATCGCGCCGGCAAGCACGATCGTGCCGTCGTAGAACTTGCGGACCTCGGAATAGAAGGCGAAGGGATTGGCCGTACCCGCATGCCCGCCCGCACCGTTGCAGACGAGGATCAGCCCGTCCACGCCCTGCTCCAGCGCTTTCTCGGCATGACGCACGGTGGTGACGTCGTGATACACGAGGCCGCCATAGCCATGCGCGGCCCTGACCAGATCGCCCGGCGGCGAAAGTGAAGTCAAAAGCAGCGGCACCTCGTTGTCGACGCAGACCCCTGCGTCATGGTCGAAGCGTGCATTCGATTTGTTCGAGATCAGGTTGACGGCATAGGGTGCTGCCGGCGAACGGGGATTGGCAGCATCATGCGCCGCCAGCGTTTTCCGGATGGTCGTGAGCCAAACCTGAAGTTCGACTTCGGGCCGCGCATTAAGCGAAGGGAAAGAGCCGACGATCCCCGCCTTGCACTGCGCCACGACCAGTTCATGCCCTGAGACAAGGAACATCGGCGAGGCGATGACAGGCAGCCGCAGGCGGCCGCGGAACGCTTCGGGCAGGCTCACGCCATTTCCTCCGTCAGCGCATAGTCCGGAGCCTGATGGCCGCTACCGAGCAGCGCGCGGCCGGCATCCAGCACGGTGATGTCCCGCGCCTCGACGCGGGCTCGGAAATAGGCACGATCGGCCTCCGACCAGATCTGGAAACGCACGGTCTCGCCCGGAAAGACCGGCCGCGAGAAACGGCACTCGACCGACCGGATCGCCGCCGCGTCACCACCGGCGACCGTGGGCAGAAGCGCTCGCGCCGCAAGGCCATAGGTACACAGCCCGTGCAGGATAGGCCGGTGGAACCCTGCCTTCGCGGCATAGGCCGGATCGGCATGCAGGGGATTACGGTCGCTGTTCAGCCGGTAGATCAGCGCCTGTTCAGGACGCGTCCCGACATCGACTTCCAGGTCCGGTGCGCGCTCGGGGCAAGGCATTGCCTGCGGCGCAGGGCCGAAGTCGCGCCCGAAACCGCCATCGGCCCGGCAGAAGGTCGAATGCAGCACCGAGGCCACCGGCTCGTTGGTGACAGCATCGAACATGGTGCGCGCGGCATGGATCACCGCGCCCTTCTCGCCCTTGTCCTCGACCGCCATCACTTTCGCACGGGCGTAAAGCCGTCCTTCGGGCGCCAGTTCTCCATGGAGGAAGACACGCTGCTCGCCATGCACCACCTTGTTGAGGGTGACGCCGAGCATGGGGTCCGCCGTCCAGCGCCCCGGATGGCAGAGGATCGCGGGCATGGTCGGCACCGCCCTCAACCCTTTCTCGAAGACGAAGGGGAGTTGGGCAGGATCAAGCGGGTCCTGCCCGAAGCCAAGCGACACGGCATAGAGCATCGTGTCCTTGTCGTCATAATCCTGCTCCAGCCGCGGGAAGTCCCAGGCCTCCAAAGCATCGACGTTCAAAGCCATCGGTCGCCTCCCTCAGATCGGGTCCCAGCCGATAACGTCCTTGGTGCGCTCGGCCGGGGTAAAGGCGGATGCCCAGGCATTCGGCAGCCGTTCAGCCAGCGATTCGACAGTCCATCCGTCATCGCGGTGCATGGTGCGGATCGGACGCGGCTGGTTGTAGAGATAGACCTCGTTGCCGCGTGCGCCAAAAATCTGGCCGGTGATCCCCGCCGCCGCATCCGAGCAGAGGAAAGCCGCCAGCGGAGCGATCTGGTCGGCGCGGGTCCTGGTACGGCGCTTTTCCATTTCGCGGGCCTGCTCCTCGGGGCTTTTTCCGGGGATCGCTTCGATCATCCGGCTGAAGGCATGCGGCGCGATGCAGTTCGAGCGAACCTTGAACTTGGCCATGTCGAGGGAGATTGCGCGCGACAGGCCAACGATACCCATTTTGGCCGCGGCATAATTCGCCTGTCCAAACGAGCCGATCAGACCGGACGTCGATGTCATGTGCACGAAAGCACCACTCTCCTGCGCCCTGAAATGCGGCGCGCAGGCATGGGAGACATTGAAGGCGCCGAACAGGTGGACACGCAGCACCGCCTCGAAATCCTCGGGCGTCATGCGGTGGAAAATCACGTCCCGCAGGATACCCGCGCTGTGGATCGCGCCGTCGATACGGCCGAAATTCGAAATGGCGGCATCGACCACTCCTTGCGCGCCCTCGGCCGTGGCGACGCTGTCGCCGTTGACGACCCCTTCGCCGCCTTCGGCGCGGACCAGATCCACGACTTCCTGCGCGGGGCTCGCATCCCGCCCCTCCCCGGTCAGCGAGGCGCCGAGATCGTTCACCACCACCTTGGCCCCGGCACGAGCGGCGCAGAGCGCGATCTCGCGGCCGACGCCACGGCCTGCTCCGGTGACAAGAATGACTTTGTCTTTCAGTAGTTTCGCAGTCATGTCGATTTCCATTCCGTCAGAGTGTGGATGAGGCGCCCAGGATCAGCGTGGCCTGACCGGCCAGGACGCCGCCGTTTCCGTGGGCAATTGCAGTTTCGGCATGGGCAACCTGGCGGTCGTCGCATTCGCCGCGCAATTGACGAACCGCCTCGACCATGGTGAAAAGTCCGAACATGCCGGGATGGCAGTAGGACAATCCGCCGCCGGAGGTGTTGACCGGCAACACGCCGCCCGGTGCGATGGCGCCATCCTGAACGAAGCGGCCGCCCTCGCCCTTGGGGCAGAAGCCCAGATCCTCCAGGAAAAGCAGCGTCGTGATCGTAAAGGCGTCATAGACCTGCACCACGTCGATGTCCTTGGGAGTGAGCCCTGCCATCGCATAGGCCTGCGCGCCGGAACGGGCCGCTCCGGTCTCGGTGAGCTCGGGCATCTGGGTAATCGAATGATGTTCCTGTGCTTCGCCCGCGCCCAGCAGGTAGGTCGGCTTCCTGCGCAGATCGCGCGCACGGTCGGCCCGCACCATGACGATGGCTGCGCCGCCGTCCGTGACGAGGCAGCAATCCTTCGCACCCAGCGGCGAAGAGATCATGGGCGCATTCAGCACATCGTCCCGCGTCAGCGGCCTGCGATCGAAAGCGCGCGGATTCTTCTGTGCCCAGGCCCGCGCGGCCAGCGCGATATCGGCCAGATCATTGCGGGTGGTGCCGTAAAGATGCATGTGGCGGGCTGCGGCAAGCGCATAACCGGTGGCCGGCAGGCGCGGATTGTAAAGCCCGTCATAATCGTTCATGTCGCGCTGCGGCGTGAACTTGCCCCGCGCGCTGCGCTGGGTCGAGCCATAGGCGATGACCGCGACATCGCAAAGCCCGGCCTCCAGCGCCAGCGCCGCATGGGCGGCAAGGCTCTGAAACGAGGCGCCGCCGATATAACTGGAGTCGTAATAGCGCGGCCGGATGCCGAGGTATTCGCACAGCGACAGTGTCGGCATGCGCAATTGGCTCGCCGCACAAAATACCCCGTCGACATCGGCAAGGCTGAGACCGCAATCGGCAAGCGCCTCCTGGATCGCCTGGCCCATCAGGTCGAGAGGCGTCGTGCCCGGCGCAACGACGCCGAGATCGCTTTCGGCGACACCGACAATGGCGCTGCCGCCACGCTTCGGAAAGACGTTCATTGCGCATCCTCCCAGACGAAAACCGGAAGCGGCGGAGCATCATCACCTTCGGCCGGGCGGAAGGTCACACGAACGCGACGCCCGATTTCCTGCGGGTCGCCGAGCGCGTCTTCGATCGTCGACATCATGCGAAAACCCTCGTCGAGATCGATCAGCGCCACCGGATAGGGATCACCTTTCACGGGATGCACGCATGAGATCGAATAGACGGTGCCGCGGCCGGAACTGACGCGCCATTCCAGCGGAGCAGTCCCGCCATGGGGGCAGACCAGGCGCGGATAGAAGACCGCCTTGCCGGCATCCGGGCTGAATTGATAGGTCAACTCGTTCGCACGCAGATGGTCTTGCCATATCTGCAGCTGTGACCGTTCGATCCTGTTCATACTCCCCCCATGATCGGTGGACGGTCGCCATACCCGCCTCCCCGTCTCCTCTGCTTCCATGGATAGGCCCGTTGGTGGCATGGGTTCAACTCGGCTCCCATCACCTATGCCAAATGTTTTGTTATGAGTACCCCGGTGAGACCCAAGCGGAAGATGGCCTACGAAGAAATCCAGCAGGGCATTTTCGAAACCGGTCGAATTTTCAACATTGACGGAATGGCCGCCATCGATATCGGCGATCGAAAGATCGGGCCAGAGTGCGGCAAGCTCCTCCCGGACAGGCTGAAAGACGCGTTCATGGCGGCCATTGATCAGCAAGGTCGGAACCGTGGGGGCCGAATCCGGAACACCTCTCAGCGAGAGCGCCGGCATCACCTCTCCAACCAACCGGATATAGGTCGGCAAGTCGATCCTGTCGGCATCCTCACTCAAGATCAGGCGCAGATCAGGCGGAAAGCGCCTTGCGAAGCGCGGATGGAAATGTTCGCTTCTGAGCGCGGCCGCGCCGTCCCGACGCAGGCGCTCCAACCGTTCGGCCCGAACCGCGGCTTCCGCAGGGCTGTCATTCTGTCGCAGAACCACCCGTGCGTTGGTGAAGGCCTGGGCTATCACCCGTTCGGGATAAAGCCGCGCATAGTTCAGCGTCAGTCCCGCACCAAAACTCTGCCCGCAAACATACCAGCGGGCGATACCAAGCCCCGCACGAATTTCATCCAGCCGCCCGATCAGGTTCGCCGCGGTGATCGTTGCGGGGTCGGCCGGGGCCGGACTGCGGCCATGGCCGGGCAGATCGACCTGCACCAGGTTGAAGACCCGGCCGAGGCTGTCCCGGTTCGGCAGCCAATGCCGCGCATTGGTCAACATCCCGTGCACCAGGAGAAGCCAGGGTCTGTCCGCAGCCAGAAACCGAATGGACGAATGCATCCTTCACCTTCCTCGATACCGTGAAATGAAACGGGCACGGCCCGGAAAACCGGGCCGTGCCATTATACTCGTCCTGCGACCTTCACTCGTCGGCGAACATCGTTTCGCGATTGGCGCGAAACTTCGGCAAGACCATCAGCAGGATCAGAAGGGCCGCGACCCCCAGCATGGCGGCGGGCAGCGGGTGATCGACAAATGTCATCAGCGAACCGTCGGAGAGGACCAAGGCGCGATTGAAGTTCTCCTCAAGCATCGGACCGAGCACGAAGCCCAGGACAAGAGGCGCCGGCTCGAAGCGAAGTATCTTCAGGATCACCCCGATCACCCCGAAAACAGCCGTCATATAGAGGTCGAACGAGGCGAAACCCGAGGCATAGACGCCAATGCAGCTGAACATGACGATGCCGGGGAACAGCAGCCGGTAAGGCACGCTGAGCAGCTTGACCCAGATGCCGACCAGCGGCAGGTTCAGCAGCACCAGCATCAGGTTCCCGATCCACATCGAAGCCACCAGCCCCCAGAACAGTTCCGGACGGGAACTCATGACGTTCGGTCCCGGCTGAATGTTGTGGATCATCAAGGCGCCCAGGATCAGCGCCATCACGGGACTACCCGGGATGCCGAGGGTCAGTGTCGGAATGAAGGCGGTCTGCGCGGCGGCATTGTTGGCCGATTCAGGCCCCGCCACCCCCTCGATCGCGCCGGTGCCGAATTGTTCGGGATGACGCGAAACCCTCTTTTCGACGCTGTAGGCGATGAAGGAGGACATCGAGATGCCGGCCCCGGGCAGCACGCCAAGAAGCGAACCGATGCCCGTGCCGCGCAGGATCGGGGCGATCATCCTGCGGAAGTCCTCCCGGTTCGGCCACAGGCTGTTGATCGGATTTGCACTTGAGTCGGGAACCTTGCGGTCGGCCAGTGTCGAATAGATCTCGCCGAACGCGAACAGCCCGACCGCCAGGACGATGAAGTCGATCCCGTCCCACAGCTGCGGCAACCCGAAGGTGAACCGTTGAACGCCCGTGTTGGAGTCCGTTCCAGCCAGCCCCAGCAGCAGGCCGAGAATCACCATGGCCACCGATTTCAGCATGGAGCCCGACGCGAGCGAGACCGCACCGACAAGGCCGAGCGTCATCAGCGAGAAATATTCGCTGGGCCCGAAACCGATCGCGACCCGGGTAAGAGGCGTCGCAAAGGCTGCAAGCAGCAGCGTGCCGATGGTGCCCGCGACGAACGATCCGATGGCCGCCGTCGAGATCGCCACCCCGGCACGGCCCTTGCGCGCCATCTGATAGCCATCGAGCACCGTGACGGTCGACGCCGTCTCGCCGGGCAGGCTCATCAGGATGGCTGTAGTCGATCCGCCATAGGCCGAGCCGTAGTAGATTCCGGCCAGCATGATCAGCGCCGAAAGCGGCTCAAGCCCGTAGGTGAACGGCAGGAGGATCGCTATGGTGGCCAGAGGACCAAGCCCCGGCAAGATCCCGATCAGCGTACCGAGAAGCGCGCCGGCCAGCGCATAGCCAAGATTCACAAGCGTTCCAGCCGCGCTGAAACCCAGAACGATATTATCCCACATTTTCGTTCAACCTCCCCACGGCCAGGCCTGCACCTGAAGGTCCAGCAGGTAACGGAACAGAACGACCGCCACGACCGCAAGCACCAGCGCCACCGTCAGCGCGCCGACCGGCGTCAGCAGCCGCGAACCGAAACCGATCGCCGCGATGGCGACGAAACAGGTCACGAACAGCCCCGCAACCGGCAGCAGCAGGCCGAACAGGGCGAAGCCGCCCGCAACCACGACAAGGCACCACAGATGCCACAGGTCGAACCGCAGGGAATCCCCCTTCGGTTTCGTGCCCCGAAAATCCAGCGCCGACAGCATCACTCCTGCACCGACCAAAAGCAGCAGACAGGCCAGGATCATGGGAAAGAAGCCCGGCTCCGTATTCGTCGCACTGCCGATCCCGTACTGCTGAGCAGCAATCGCAGTCGCGCCGCCGATCAGGACAAGCAGCGCCCCGCCCAGCAGATCGCGGATATCACTGATGACCATCTCCTCCCTCCCATTTTGTCCATCTGCAAAGGTCGTGCCGGCTCCCTCCTCGGAATCGGTCAGGCCTGTTTAAGCGTGGGACTTTCCCACATGCAGCAGAGCGTCCAGCATGACTACGCCTTTTCCTTCCGGCCTGACGAGTATCGGATTGATCTCCGCCTCGCCGATCTGTTCGGCCGCGGCAAGTCTCGAAACGGCAGCCACCGTCCGCACCAACGCGTCCAGATCGCCTTTCGTCCGGTTGCGATAGCCCGAAAACAAGGCAAAACCCTTGACCTCGGCAATCATCGACCGGGCCGTCGCGAGATCGACGGGCGCCGGACGAACAGCGCTGTCGCGATAGATCTCCGTCATCACGCCCCCCATGGCGAGCGTCAGCATCGGACCGGCCACCGGATCGCGGGAAATGCCGATCAATGCCTCACCCAGCCCATGGCACATTTCCTGCATCAGAATGCCTTGCAGGCGATAGCCGGGACGATATGCCTCCGCCGAGGCTTTCATCGCCTTGATCGCCTCGATCAGCGCCGCCCGGTCGGGCACGCCGACACGGATCGCTCCAGCCTCGGTCTTGTGCGGGAGATCGGGGGAGACGAGCTTTGCCACCACGGGATAGGCGATACCGATATCGTCGGGCAGATCCGCCTCGGGGTCCAGCAGCGTCGACGCCGGTCCAAAAACCCCAAGTGCCTGCATTACTCGGCCTGAGGTCACCTCATCCTGGGTGCCGGGCGCCAGCGTGGCGATCAGCGCCGCCGCTTCGGCCGGCAATTCGCAATCCTTCGCGTCAACAGGCGCGGGCAACGGATCGAACATCATCGCGATGGTTTCGGCGCAGGCTTCGACCGTGCGGAACGCGGGAATGCCGCCCGCTTCGAGCATGGCAAGGCTCTCGGGCGCATGCGGCAATGGAAAGGCCAGAACCGGGGCGGCATCGGATGAGACCTCTGCCTTTGCATCGACGATGGGCGCCACCGCAAGCTCGGGATTGAACTGCGCCGAGGAGCCGATCACCACCAGCAGAAGCCCGGTGGCCGGATCGGCGGAAAGCGTGCGGATCACCTCTTTCATCGGCTCGTAGCGCGCGCCCGCCAGTGTCACGTCGACCAGCTTCCCATGTCCCAGCGGAATTCCCTGTGCGGAAAGCGAAGCGCGCGAGGCCTCCGACAGGCCCGCAATGGGCACGCCGCGCAGCGCGATCTGGTCAAGCACCATCGCGCCGCCACCGCCGGTGGTCGAGACCACGGTCACCGCACGCGGCCGCCCGGGCTTGAGCGCGCTGTGCGAAAGCGTCCGCGCGACGGGGATCAGCGAATCGAAGGATTCGACCTCCCGGATGCCGACAGACCGCAGGAAGGCCGAAACAGAGCGCGCCGCCCCTGTCAGCGCTCCGGTATGCGAGACCGAAAGCGCCTGCCCCTCTTCGCTGCGGCCGACCATATAGGCGACGACCGGCTTGCCGCGCGCATGGGCACCCCGGGCGAACAGTTCCAACGCCTCGCGGTCACGGATGGTCTCCAGAAACAGGATGAATCCGTCGGTACCGGGATCGTCGAGCAGCAGCTGGCCCATTCGGCCAACGCCGGCTGCAGCCTCGTTTCCCGTGGAGATCAGCACCGAAAAGTCGGTATTCTGGGCCTGGCCGCGCGAAAGCATCGTTCCGATCACGCTGCCGCTCTGGGACAGGACCGCAAGCCGCCCCTTACCGATATCGGATGCCTTGAAAGCCGCATTTGTCGTGCAGATGAAACCGGACGCGGTCGACACAACGCCGGTCGAGTTCGGCCCGACGAGCAGGATGCCCGCCTCCTCCGCGAGACGGACGAGACGCTCCTGACGTTTGCGCCCCTCTTCACCCGCCTCGGCGAAGCCGTCGGCCAGAACGGAAACGACCTTCACCCCGGCGCTCGCGCAGTCTTCCAGCGCCTCCAGCGCAGGCTCGGCGTTGAGCAGGATATAGGCGTGATCGACCCCGCCCTCGATATCGGAGACCCGTTTCCAGGCTTTCAACCCTGCGATCTCGTCCCGCGTCGGGTTGACCGGACAAATCCGGCCCTGCCAGCCGTTGCGCTGGAGGAATTCCAGCGGCCGGGCCGTCAGCTTCCCCGCCGAGCCCGACACGCCGACAAGCGCTACGCTTTCCGGCGCGATCAGGGCCTTGCGCAGGGCCTCGTCGTCATAACGTCTCACTTCCGGTCTCCGCGCTGATCGAAACGGCGCTCGAAAATACCCTCGGCGATGCGGTTGCGCAGGATCTCCAGCGAACCTCCGGCGATCATCCAGCCGCGGGTGCGCCGCAGACAATATTGCGCCGTGCTTTCGGTGGAAAAGCCGAGCCCGCCCATGATCTGCACCGCCTCGTTCGCGGCAAAGAAACCCGCCTCGTTACAGGCCAGCTTCGCCAGCGCGGTATCCTGCGCCGAGGGCAGACCGTTCGGCGCATCCGCCGCGTTCACCGCCGCCCGCATCAGCAAGAGCTCCGCAGCCGAGAGCTTGAGTTCCATGTCCGCAAACTTCCACTGCAGCCCCTGGAACTCGGCCAGCGGCCGGCCGAACTGCTTGCGCACCAGCGCATGCTCGCGCGCCAGATTGAAGGCATGACGCCCCACCGCCACCGCGCGCGCCGAATTGCCAAGACGCTCGACGTTGAAACCGGAGATCTGCTTCTTGAAGCCGCCCTCGCCGAGCAGGATGTTCTCCTTCGGAATGAAGACATTGTCGAAGAAGAGCGGCGCCCAGGATTCGCCGTTCATGAACTCGGAGGGATTGCCGATGGAAAACCCTTCCATGCCGCGCTCGACCAACACCGATCCGATGCCATGCGTACCGGCCCCGAAACGGGCATAAACGAGGTAGACGCCCGCCTCGACGCTGTTGGTGCCGAATATCTTGGACCCGTTGAGCCGCCAGCCGTCGCCATCCTGCGTCAGCGACGTGGTAAGCTCGGTCACCGCAGATCCGGCGCCCGGCTCGGACATGCCAAGCGAGATCAGCGATTTGCCGGAAAGGAGAGACGGCAGGAACCGCTTCTTCTGCTCGGGCGTGGCGTATTCGACGAAGGTCCGGATCGGGCCGAAATTGCAGGCCTGGATCACATCGCCGGATTTGGGGCAGACCTCCGCGACCGCGCGGATCGCCAGGACGGCATCGACAAGCGAACCTCCCATGCCGCCGTCACTCTCGGGAAAGGCGATCCCCAGAAGGTCCATCTCCGCGAATTGCCGCGCCACATCCCAGGGATATTCGCTCGCATTGGCACGTTCGGCCGCTCCTTCGGCCAATTCGGACAAAGCAAACCTGCGGACAGAATCGAAAAAGATCTGTTGCTCCTCGGTCAGTTTGAAATCCATCTCTTCCCAGTCCCTCCGCATTCGTCAATCTCACTTTGACCGAAGAGGGCGGCGGCGATAATGATGTCTCTAGTCTAGCATGGGAAACAAAAAGTTATGGCAGAGAAGTACCGGAACCTGCCGCTCAATCCGCTCAGGGCCTTTGCCATCGCCGCCCAATACAACACGTTCACCGCCGCTGCGAACTACATGGGCATCAGCCAGGTCGCCATCAGCCGTCAGATCACGGTTCTGGAGGACTATCTCGGCGTACAGCTGTTCGAAAGAGGCGCGCGCTCGGTCAAGCTGACCGACGTGGGGCGTTCCTTCAGCCGCGAGATCATCGGCCTGTTCCATGATCTCGAACTGGCCACCCATCGAGTATTGCAAAGCGAACGCGAGCAGGTCGTTCATCTGCGCATCTACCCGACTCTTGTGCATTACTGGCTCTCGCCCCGGCTGAGCCGGTTCTATGACGCGTTTCCGGGTCATTCGGTGCGCCTGGATACGACCGTGCAGCCGCTGGACTTCCGTGGGACGCATCTGGACCTCGCCTTCCAGCTCGGCCAGGGGGAATGGGGCGATGCCCGCAGCCGCAAGCTCTTCGACGAGACGATCGACGTCGTCTGCAGCCCGGAATATGCCGAACGTTTCAACGGCTTTCGCACCCCCTCGGATATTTCGCGGGCGATGCTTCTCCATGCGAAATATCGTCGCCGGGAATGGAACCTCTGGGCCGATGCCGCCGACGTGGAACTGCCGGACGGACCCGGCATGATCTTCGAAAGCTCGCTGCTGGCCTATGGCGCGGCGCGCGACGGACTTGGTCTCGCCATAGGCCAGATCGACATCCTGCACGACGAACTGGATTCCGGACGGCTGGTGCGGCCTTTCATGCGCCCCGTGCGGACAGGATCGTCCTTTTATATCGTCTGGCCGACCGTGAAATCCGTCTCCACGCCGACGCGGCATTTCATCGACTGGCTGCTCGGACTGAACAACCTGCCGGCCGAATTTTTCAAGCGCGGAACCGGTGACAGGAACAGCAGCAAGGGAAGTGCGAAGAAGACGGCCCTGAACGAAGCTCCCTGAAACGCGCCTGAGGCTTCTCAGCGCGTGCCCTTCGTCCTCTCGAGCGCGCCGACAAAATAGGGCCGGAAGGCGCGTGGATGCTCCGACATCGGGAAATGGCCAAGCTCATCCATCACGGTCAGCGTCGCGCCGGCGATTGCGTCAGCGGTCCGGCGCGCATCCTCGGGCGTGCAGGTCAGGTCGTAGGCCCCGACCAGGATGTGAACGGGCGTAACGCGCGTGTCGATCAGGGACAGCCTGTCGACCAGGCTCCGGTCCTGCGTATAAAATGCAAGATCGCCACGGAAGACGCCGGGCCCGGACTGCATGAACATCCACTGCGTGTTCCACCGCTCGGCCGGCGGCGCATGGGGTGAGATATTGGCGGAAACGAGCGCGGCCCCCATTTCGCCGCCATGGGCATCCGGCCGATGAAACCAGTCGATATCGTACCAGGCAGGCTGGAAGTCGGAAGCCTCGATGGCCACGAAGCCAGAAAAGCGATCCGCATGAAGCGCAGCGAGTTGAAGCGCGATCCGCCCGCCCATCGAACATCCGGCAAGGATCGGGCGCGTCACGTTCAATGCCGAGACGACCGCCAGAACGGTCTCCAGATAGACGTCGGTGCTCAGAAGATATTCCTCGGTCTCGAAGCCCTCGGGCGGCAATGATTTGCCGTGCCATGGAAGGTCGAACGCAAAAAACCGGTATCCCTGCCCCAGGTCGGCATCGTTCAATATGTGGCGCCATTGACGCGTATCGGCGCCGGCCGTGTGGAGGCAGATCACCGGAATCCCCACGCCGGCGCTCTCCACGTAAATGCGTTGCTCCCGGCCAGCGACCGTGATGTTCAGGTAGCGTCCGATGATCGGTTCGAATGTCATTCTTGCTCTCCGCCACGCGCCAGTGCCATGAATTCCTTGAAGAACCTCAGATTCTTCACGAGAACGAGGATATCTCCGTCGATCCGTCCGCGGCCGATCTTCACGAGCCCGAAAATGTCATGGAAGCCAGGCGACGGGCGTGGCTCCCAGAATTTCGCCAGGGCTTCCGCGTCCGTTCGCAGGGCAAAGCGCCAGGGCGTCTTGCGGCTTGGGCCTTCGACAATGGCTTCAAGCCGTCCGTCCCGGAACGTGAGGTAGAATTCCTCGCCGGAGATTTCGATCAGCACGGTTTCGCTGAAAAGTCTGCCGAGCCGCAGAAGATGAGGGGTTTCGTTCAGACGGGATTTCATCCGTTGCAGGGTAGCGAGCATTCGGTTCCTCCGGCAGGGCTTCATCGATCCGGCCAGCGTCAGGGTTTGTTCACCAGTGACGGCATGCGCGCAGATGGAGCATATTTCTGCAATACCACGCTATCGGGCGCCCTCGCGGGTATCGATCCATACCCCAGCAAGCATTGGCGATGCCCGCGGCAGGGTGAATGTTTTTCATCAGAAGCCGAAGGAGACGGCTTTCAGTTATCTCGAAGGAGGAGGCAACGTGCGCAACGTCACCATTGAAAATGTCACCGATGTGGTCATCGCGTCACTCGGACGCCACGGTCCCATTACCGAGCGGCAGCGAGAGATCATGACCGCGCTGCTGAGGCACCTGCATGGCTTCTGTCGCGAGGTGAAGCTACAGCATCACGAATTCATCGACGCTTGCCAGTTCCTCGCCCGCGCCGGCGAAGTTTGTGACGAGAAGCGGCAGGAATTCATCCTTCTCGGCGATATCCTCGGCGTCGAAGTGCTTGTCGACATGCTTTCCAACCCGGTAAAGGGCACCGAAAGCGAATCCACGGTTCTTGGTCCCTTCTACCGGGAAAATCCACCCGTGCTGCCGAAAGGCGCTTCCACCGTGCAGAAGCATTTCGACGGCGAGGAGACGGTGCTCGTGGAAGGTTATGTCCGCGACGGCGAAGGCCGCCCGCTGGCCGGAGCAATCCTCGATATCTGGGAAGACGCTCCCAACGGCCTCTATGAGAACCACGATCCCGACCAGCCGGACTACAACCTGCGCGGCCGGTTCGAAACCGACGAGAACGGCCATTTCTCCCTGAAGGCGCTGAGGCCGGTTCCCTATCCTATTCCGGACAATGAGACGGCCGGAGAACTGCTGCGCTACATGGGGCATCACCCGAACCGCCCCGGTCACCTGCATTTCATTCTCGCAAAGGATGGCTACCGCACGCTCGTCAGCCAGATTTTCGACGAGGACAGCGCCTGGCTGAACGAAGATTCGGTCTTTGCCGTCAAGGACAGCCTGATCACCAAGTTCCTGCCCGCACGGCCGGGTGACGACACGGACCTGTATGTGCGCTTCGACTTCACCTTGAAACGGCAATCGGAAGCGCAATCCGTCGCGGCCGAGTGACCGGTCCGGCAATCTTCATCGATCAGGATATCGGCGTCGCGCCTTAGAGCGCCGTGCGTCTTTTCGGACGCACGGCGCTCTAACCTATTGAATTTACGCATCGGCCCGAAAAGCGATTCCGATTTTCGGGCCGATGCTGTAGCGCGGCGCCTTTCTGTTTGTGAAAGAACGAGCTGGAAGCAGTCCCTGGATCGTCCGGGAATATCTCCCGACGCGACTGAATCCAAACAGCCATGGTTGGAGCTTCGTGCGTTCGCCTCCTGGAGGCGAACGCCGATACCATGGACCGCGAGCGTTAGCGGGATACCGAAACGGCCATGGGAGCACCGACGCTACGCGCACGATCACGGCGATAGAAGTCGAGTTTGTCCGAGTCCGGTTCAGCGCCGATGCCGGCCCCTTCCGGAACGTAGACTGAAAAATCGTCATACCGCAGGGGGGCGGCAAGGATTTCGTCGACCAGTAGCAGAGGCCCGAACAATTCCGTGCCCCACGTCATTTCCGGCACGGTGGCGAAAAGCTGCAGGGCGGCGGCGCTGCCGAGACCGCTTTCCAGCATCGTCCCGCCGTAAAGGCCGATACCGGCGGCGCGGGCTATGGCGATGACTTCCGCCGCCGGTGCCAACCCGCCCGACTGGCATACCTTGACGGCAAAGACATCGGCGGCGCGTTCGGCAGCCACCCGCATGGCGTCGGCCGGGCCTTGCAGCACCTCGTCCGCCATGACCGCGATCTCATACCCGTCGGTCAATGCCTTGAGGTCGCCGACACGATCGCGCACCACCGGCTGCTCCAGGAGAACGCAACCGATCTCCTGGAGGCCGCGGGCGCCATAACGCGCGTCCGACAGGCTCCAGGCCTGGTTTACATCCACCCGGATCGTTCCGCGGTCGCCGACCGCACGGGCGATCAGGCCGACATGGGCGAGATCATCCTTGACGGAGCGCTTGCCGATCTTGAGTTTGAAGTCCCGATGGCGGCGGTTTTCGAGCATCCGTTCGGCTTCGTCTATATCCGTCTGGCTGTTGCCGGAAGCAAGCGTCCAGGCCACCGGAAGACGATCATGGACCCGGCCGCCGAAGAGTTGCGCGACGGACAGCCCCGCCCGCCGGCCAAGTCCGTCCCACAGCGCGGTCTCCACGGCCGCCCGGGCGGCGTGATTTCCCTTCACCATGCGCGCGGTCAAGGCGGAAGCCGCCGCGATGCGATTGCCGTCCAATCCGAGCAGGACCGGTGCGACATAGGAATCGATTGCCGCCTTGATGCTCTCGACGCTTTCGGGACCGTAGGACAGGCCTCCGATCGAAGCCCCCTCGCCCCATCCCTCAGAGCCATCGGAAAAGCGCACATGCGCCAGCACCACGGACTGGGTTTTCATCGTCGCCATGGAGAGAACGTGCCCTCTGATCGTTGGAATATCGACGATGAAGGTCTCGATTCGGTCTATGGTCGCTGTCACAATTTCCATCCGCGCTGATCGCCATGTCAGGCAATCGTGGCGGGCCAGACGTGCATTGTCCAATACTTGCTAGGTCTGACGCGATACCTCGATGGATGCCGTGGACGAGATGCTCGCCTCCGGGGTCGGCGAATGGCAACGTACTTGATATCTGCCCATACGGGTACGCGCCCGGCGACTGCCGGGCAGCTCGGTGACATCCCTCGTCGGATGCGAAAATCCATTCGGTCAGGTCAGTGCTTGATCTGGTACCGGCTCAGGAACCTGGCGGTTGCGAAGCGCAAGATCCGGTCGAAGCACAGGCCAAGCAGGCCGAGCACGATGATGCCGGCAAAAACCCAGTCCGTGCGCCCGAAATTGCGCGCGTTCCAGATCAACGCCCCCAGCCCCTCCTGGGCCGCGACAATCTCGGCGGAAACGATCGTCAGGAACGAATTGCCCATCGCAATCCGTGCGCCCGTCACCATGAAGGGAACTGTCGACGGCACCACCACGGTCATCAGCGTCTGCCAGCGATTGGCGCCCAGCGCGGACGCAGCCTGAAGCCGCAGTTCCAGGGTCGCCTTGGCGCCCGCTATCGTGTTCAGCGTCACGATGAAGACCGTCGTATAGAAAATGAGAGCGATCTTCGAGATTTCTCCCGGCCCCAGCCAGATCACGGCGAGCGTGACGAAGGCGATCGGCGGGATGAAGCGGAAAAACTCGATATACGGATCGAAGATGCGGCGCACGATCGGCAGCATCCCCATGAATATGCCAAGCGGTATGCCGATGACGACGCCCGCGACCCATCCCGCCAGAATACGGAAAGCCGATGCCACGACCGAGGTCTGCAGCGTTCCGTCACCGGCCAGTTCCATCAGGGCTCGCGCCGTATCGGAGGGCGAAGGCAGGAAAAGCGGCGAAATGCCAAGACTGGCAAGCTGCCACAACAGGATACCGGCCAGAACCGACAAGGCTCCGGGCAGATAGGATGAAGACAGGCTTTTTACGGACTGGATCATGGTCAAGTATCCCGTCTTGCCGGCAAAGTCCGTCGAGGCGCTTTCTGTGGTGCTCATGCTACGTTCTCCGAGATCAGTCCCTGTGCCCTGAGCGTCCGTCCGACCTCCGCCGAAATGTCTTCGCGAAGGGCCTTTTCGATTTCCAGCGCTCTTGGCGATGCCAGGTCGCGGGGGTGCTCCATATCGACGCGTACGATGTTCTTGATGGTCGCGCGCGGCCCCGCGGTCATCGTCACGACGCGATCCGCCAGAAGCACGGCTTCGGAAATGTCGTGCGTGACGAAAACGATGGTCGTGCCGGTCGCCCGCCAGATACGGGCGACCTCGCGCTGCAGGATTTCCCGCGTCTGGGCGTCCAGAGCGCCGAACGGCTCATCCATCAGGATGACGGAGGGCTCGTTCGCCAGGACCCGGGCGATCTGCGCTCTCTGGCGCATCCCGCCCGATAACTGGCTGGGAAGTTTGTCTGCTGCATGGGAAAGGCCGACCATGGCGAGGTATTCAAGGGCGGCAGCCTGCCTTTCCCGGGCGGGGACCTTGCGGATGCGCGCGCCGTATTCGACGTTCTCGCGGACGGTAAGCCAGGGAAACAATGCTTCCGAGCTTTGGAACACGATGCCACGATCGACGCCCGGCCCTTTCACCTGGTGCCCGCCGGCCGTGACGACGCCAGTCGCGGGCACGAAGCCCGCGATGACGTTGAGCAGGGTGGATTTGCCGCAGCCGCTCGGTCCCAGAAGACAGACGAACTCTCCCTTCGCAATGTCGAGATTCGCCCCCGCCACCACGCAATGGCTGTCGAAGGTAATTGCGACGTTCTTGAGCGTTATGCCCACACCCTTTGCCATGTCACTTCACCTGACCTTTCTGCATCGCGGTGCGGAAGTCGACCTTGGTCGCCGAGATCTTCTGGGAGACCATGAAGTCGACGATCTTGTCGAAGCTGGCATAGTCCCGCTCCGTGAACGGGCGGACATCCCATTTCGTCGTCTTCAGAAAGCCGACTGTGTCGGAAGCAGGAAGCTTGGTGATCGCCTGGAATTCCTGCGCGGCCTTGTCGGGTTCCGCGGTGATCTGCGCGTTGACCTCGGTCAGCGCCGCGACCACCGACTTCGCGGTCCCCATGTTCTTGTCGAGCCAGGCGCCGGATGCCGTCAGCCACATGGTGTAGGCATAACCGACGTCGCCACTGGTCAGCAGCGCCTTGCCGCCCTGCCGGATACCGATGCTCGGCCATGGCTCCCATGCGAAATACCCGTCGATATCGCCACGGGCCAGAAGAGCCGGCAGTTCCGGCGGCCCCGCGGGCACGATCTTCACCGTGGAGGGATCAACGCCGAACTTGCTCATCGCCAGGCTGGCGGAATATTCGCTGACGCTGCCTTTGACGACACCGAAAGTCTTGATCTGCTTGACATCGGCGATATCCGGCTTGGTCACGAGCTTGATATAGCTGCCGGATTCTTCATAGATCACAGTCGGGCGCAGGTCGGCGCCGCGGGCCATGCGGATCATGGTCGTCTGCTCGGCGGCGCCGGAGAGCTGGGCCTGGCCGGCGACGACGGCATCGACCGCTTCGCCGCCATTGGAAAATTTCAGGAACTGCACGTCAAGGCCGTGCTTCTTGAAGATGCCCCGCTCAAGCGCAAGGTAGAAGGGAGTATAGGCCGCGTCGGTTCCCACTCCGATTACCAAATTCTCCGCTTTCGCAGAGCCCATGGCAAAACAGGCCACGGCCAGAGCCGCCATCAAGCTTCTCAACTTCATTGTAGACCTCACCTTTTTAAAACCGTTTCAAGATCCAGCGCCACGACGCAGGCAGAACCTGCGGGTTTCGATCTCTCGGATATTTCGTCCCCAGCGATGTCTTCGCACCGCTTTTCTATTGGACAGAAGCCTATGCACGATGCCCGGCCCTGTCAAATTTTAAGTTTAAAATTACTCTATGGTTCGATGTCGTTCATATCCTTCCCTGCAGGAGTGCCTGAATTTCCCCGTGCGTCATTCCGCAGCCTCGCGCCAGCATCAGGACAATGCGAATTTTTGTCGGTGAGAGGTCTCCGCCTCCCAGTATTCCGGCATCCACGTTATAGGGCTGGACAGGCACTGTCCCGCGCAGCGCGCGGGAACTCTGGACGACCGTTACCCCTTTTTGCACCGCGCGGATCAAGGCGGCCCGCTCCGCCGGCGTGGACCGGCCGGGTGCAAAGCCCACGCTGACGATGCCCTTGGCGCCGGCCTCGACGAACGCATCGATCGCTGTGCCGTCAGCCCCGCTGTAGGAATAAGCGATGTCGACGCGGGGAAGCGCCGAAGGGGCGACCGTCAGCGATTGAAACAGCACGGCGGTTCCCGCCCCCCTGCGGCGTAGCGAGAGCGACCCATCGGCCTCGATGCGACCCAGTGGGCCGAACTCCGGTGCTTCAAACGCATCGAGCGCGTGATTTGCAGTCTTCGTGACATCCCTTGCATCGAACAGTTGGCCGTTCATCACCACGTAGACGCCGCCGGGCGCCGCCGCAGCGGCTGAAACCGCCTGCCTCAAGTTGGCGACGGCATCGCTCGATGCGGTATTCGGCGGCCGCTGCGCGCCGGATACGACAATCGGAATGCCCCCCGGCGCCGTCAGCTTGAGGAAGAACGCGGTCTCCTCCAGTGTCGCCGTCCCGTGGGTGACCACGATCCCGTCGCATTTGCCGGTCGCCGCGATCTCCCTGATTGCCTCCAGGAGATCGAACCAATCCGTTGCCGTCATCCCGGTTCCCGGCAGCATCCGGAAAGGAAAAAGATCGATCCCGATATCCGCGAGCCCCAGATCCATTCCGGCGACGACGCGATCCACCGGATTGATGATTCCGCTGTCGCCATAATCGATCCAGTCGAAGGCATGAGCGCCCTGCATGGCGATCGTGCCCCCGGCGCCGATGATGGTGATGCGGCGCGTCATAGCTTCACCTTGACGCGATTGCCCTCGACCAGAACGGCATAGGACCTGACCGGCTTCTCGGCCGGATCGCCTTGCGCACTGCCGTCCCGGTAGTCGAACAGACCGCCGTGAAGAGGACATTCGAGCACGCATTCCTCCGTGTCGCAGTATCCTTCGGAAAGATAGGCCACGCCATGGGTGCACAGGTCGTCGACGACGAAGAAATTCTGTCCGTCGTTGACGGCGCATAGCCGCTTCGGGCCGATGAGGAAGGCCTTGGCCTCCCCTTCCCCCACCTCGTCGATGCCACAGAGATCGGTCCAGATATTGAGCTCGATGGCGTTCATTGCGTCACCTTCAACTTCGGCTGGCCGGCATGCGTATCGCTCATCGCGCCGGTGAGATCCCGGACCCTTTCGACCCCATGCCGGCGGCAATAGCCCTCGATCCAGCCGACGGCTTCCGGCATCGCTCCCGGATGCACGAAATTGACGGTGCCCATCTGCACGGCGGTCGCACCCGCCAGCATGTATTCCACGGCGTCCTCGCCGTTGGTGATGCCGCCGCAGCCGATGATCGGGATATCCACCGCCTGCGCACATTGATGCACCATGCGCAGCAGGATGGGCTTCACCGCGCTGCCGGTCAGGCCGCCGATGACATTGCCGAGCCGCGGCCGCATGCGTTCCGCATCGACTGCCATGCCCAGAATCGCATTGCCGGTGACGATCGCGTCGGCACCCGCCTGCTCGGCGGCCTTTGCGAAGGCGGCGATGTCGCCGACATTCGGCGTCAACTTCGCCCAGACCGGCTTGTCCGTCGCCCGCTTCATGGCGGCGATCACTCCCGCCGTCGCCTCGATGTCCATTCCGAAGGCGCGGCCGTGGGCGCGAAGGTTGGGGCAGGAGATGTTGGCTTCGATCGCAGCGATCGAAGGCGCCGAGATGTAGGCCGCCAGTGTGCCGAAATCCTCGACGGTGTCGGCGGAAACGCTTGCGACGACCGGAGCCTTGTAACGGCCGTAGAAGGGAAGCGTATTGTTGAGGAAGTAATCGGGACCCTTGCTCGGAATACCGATGGAGAACAGCGTCGCATCATTGAACTCGGCGACCCTCGGCGTCAGCGTACCCTGCCGGATATCCGGCGTGATGGTCTTGAGGACGATCGCGCCGAGCCCGTCGAGATCGATGATGTCGGCAAGTCCCTCGGCCATCGTGCCAGACCCGGGCATGATCGGGTTGGCGAGCTTCAGCGAGCCGATCGAAACGGAAAGATCTACCATCCCAGAGCCTCCGATATGGGGAAAACCGGACCGTCCCAGCAGACGCGCCGGTACTGTTCCTTGCCATTGGCATCCATCGTCGGGACGACGCAGGCGTAACACATGCCCGTGCCGCATCCCATGAACGCCTCGAGCGCGGTCTCTCCGGGAATGTTCCATTCCGCGCAGAGCGACCGCACGAGCTGGAACAGGCGGTTCGATCCGCAGGTCGCGGCGAAATCGAAGGGTAACTGAGCATGCAGGTCGCAGAGCAACGCTTCCAGCGTCTCGGGCTGGCTAGTGCCTTCCTCGTCCGTCACTTCGATCACGCGCGCCCCGGCGTTTTCGAGTTCCTGACGCGACATCAGGAGATCCCTGCGCCTGGCGCTGAGCACGGCGGTCACGGCCGCTTCGGATTTCGTTGCGAGCCGCGCCAGCGGAGCGAGTGTGGCAAGCCCGACGCCACGGCCGACCATCAGGACATTCCGCACTCCCGACGGGAGGGAGAACCCCTGCCCGAGCGGCCCCATCGCATCGATCGTGTCATCCGGCCGGAGACTTGAAAGGGCTCGCGTGCCCTTGCCCGTCACCTTGTAGAGAAAGCCGATCCGGCCGGCTTCCGGGTCCACCCTGTAGATGCTCATCGGCCGGCGCAGGAACGGCTTCTCGCCACCCACCGAGGGACAGAGGAGATGGAAGAACTGCCCTGCCCGCGCCGAGAGAGCCACGTCGTCGGCCTCTGCGATGAGCAGCCGGTATTCCTCATTGACGGCCTCGTTGGAGACGATCCGGCACTTGTTTTCGGCAACGCTGAAGCCCGCCCCCTTGGGAAGGCACGATTGGATGTTCATGAAAGGACCTCGCCAGCGGGTATGAGGCAACGTAGTTCCGTGGGCAATTCGGCCAGGCAGATCGCATGCAGGCTCTCGAAAGCCATCTGCGCGATCCGCCAGCCCTCGCCGGTCCGACGGCAGTGCTGGGAAACGGCGCCGGTCAGCAGGAGAACCTTGCCGTCCTGCTCCCGGATGCCGATTTCGAGCAGGCGCCACCGGACTTGCGCGCCGTCGCCCGCAATGTCCATCGACGGCGCGCCATAGTGATGCGCGGTGAACAACCAAGGGCTGGTTTCGAAGAAACCAGCGATCGCCGCGCGGCCCTGCAGGTCTCCGCCAAAGCCGCCGCCCGACCAGCGGCCGTCGACCGTAAAACATTCCGCCTGGTCGCGCGCGGCGGCGGCAACCGCCTCCGGCGGCTGTTTCTGTCCCAGCGCCGTGTATTTGCGATCGGCAGCCGCAGCGTAGCGCTGCATCAATGCGTCCATGTCGGCGCGCGCCTCGAGCTTTTCGATGCGCGCCTCAAGCTCCTCGATCGTCATCGCGTGCGCACCCGGTACACCAGCGCCTCGCCCTCGATATCCCAGCGGCGCGGCAGGCCCGCGGCGATCAGCAGGCCGGAACCGGCCGGCAGCTGGAAGCTCTCGTCACCGCAATCGATGCGCGCGGTGCCTTCCAGAACGGCGACGACTTCCTCCGGTCCGGCGGGCTCCCGGCTTTCCCCGGCCATGCGCACCATGTCGACGATCAGATCACGGCCTTCCGTATGGAACGGCTGTCGAGCGAAACCCGTCTGGGAGACCTGGCAACCATCAGGCATCGGCGTTCTCCTTGTTGTCTACCGGATAGAACACCTTCGCAGAGCCCTTGGCGCCATATTCTGCCCGTGGTGGGGTCACCACGTTGAGCCGCAGGCAAGAGCCTTCGCCATCGAACCGGTTGACCCCGGAATGCGCCTGCTCGGCAGGCATAATCATCACGGTCCCCTCCTCCATCTCGACACTGGCATCGGGCTCGGTCACGCTCCAGCCAAGATTGACCGTGCAGCCGCCCCGCAACTGCAGCGAGGCCTCCTCGCCATGGGTGTGCGCCTTGGCGGGAACGGACGGGCCGTTCGGCAGCCTGAAATTGACGGCGCCGACGCTCATGGTCTCGCCGACCACGGACCCCATGTAGAGGCCGCCTGGAACGACTTCACTCAGGTTCTCGACAAACGAGAACATCTGGCACTTGGACATGGGACCCTCTCAGATTGCCGGCCGCAGCTTGTGCTTCTCGTCAGGAACGAAGAGGCGGGTATCGTAACCGTCCACGACCTCCACTTCCGGGTCGTAGGATTCGATGGCAGGCGCCACCTCGGCCAACGACAGCAGCATGTAGAAAAGGTTCAGCGTCTGCGGGTCGTAGCTGCCGTCCTCCACCCTGTGGGCGTCGATCCATTCGCAGATCTTCTCGACATGCGGCAGCATCGCATCCGCAAAGGCGCTGATCGGCTCGAAACCAAGGCTCACGCGGCGCAGGTTCCGTTCGGTCTCCGTCCGCAAGCACCAGTCGGACCAGATTTCGAGATGGCTGAATTCACTGGGAAGCTTCGACATCGCAATCACTCCGCCGCCTGCAGTTGACCGTCACGGCGCAACCCTTCCTCGATGAGGCGGTCGATGACCACCGCCTGATGGCGCACCATCAGTTCGAAATCCTGGATGACCATTTCCTGCTTGGCGCCCGTCTCCGCAGCCCGCTGCGTCGATTCCAGCGTCGATAGATCCTCAAGCAGGACGTCCCGAAGCGCGGTCTTCATGTATTCCTGATAGAAGCGCCCTCCGGAAGTCGCCATTTCCGGGTAATAAACCCGCGCCTCGAACAGCGTCTTGTTGTGGGCGACCGGTCGAAAATTATACGCTTGGAAATAGTTCGGCCGACAGGAGAGGTAAAAGTCGGGGAAGACGACATTGATATCGAAGGCCCAGGTCGAGTGCTTCGTCCAGTTCAGCTTCTCCGGCAGCTTCATGTCGCTGAAATCCAGCTTCGTCCCGCCCTGTGCGACCTTCAGCGCCTTGGCTGCGATCTTGTGGCCGACCTGATTGTGGCCCACGTCGCGATCGGCCGCAGCCGTCGCGGCCTGCGGGTTTCCGTAGACGGTATCCGGATCGCCGGCGATCGACAGGCGCCGGTGATGCGTGCCGCAGATGCCGTCGATCGGATGCAGGTTTCCATCCTCGTCCTTGAGCAGCGCATAAGCGATCGAGCGCCCATGGACATAGCCGACATGGTAGGTCTCCTGGAAGGCATCGAGCGCCACCTTCCAGTTGCAGCCGACCACGGCATTCCAGGAATAACAGGCAGTGAATTTCTCGAAGGGATAATCCTCGAAGCCGGCATACATCGGCTCCATGAAATCCTTGAGCGAAACCGATGGATTGGGGTCGAGATTGATGAAGATGAAACCGTTCCAGGTATCGACCGAAACCGGCGTCAACCCATAGCACTTCTTGTCGAAATTGATGAAGGATTTCTCATCCGGCACGCCGCTGAGGCTGCCGTCGAGATCGTAGGCCCAGCCGTGAAACTTGCAGAAGAACTTCCGCGTATTGCCCGCAGGCTCGTAGGCGACGCGGTTCAGGCGATGGGAACAGACATTGTGGTAGGCGCGCACCTGCCTGGAGCGATCCCGGGCAATGATGATCGAGGAATCCAGCACGGGCAGTTCCCGCACCACGTAGTCCCCTACCCTGGCTATCTCCTCGACGCGTCCGACATGCAACCAGGTCCGCTTAAAAAGATATTTCTTTTCAAGATCATAATAGGCCGGATCGATGTAGGGCGCGACAGGCAGATTGCCATTCCCGAGTTCCGGATAGCGGTCATGTAGTCGAACGGGATCTGTCATCGCTTGGCCTCCAAATTTACGTATACGGTATTCGTAGAATTGAGAAATGACAAGCCCAGATATTCATCCATCTCAACAATTGATGAATTGGCAGGCAATACATCGATCGGAGAGATGGTGCGGCAACCGGGAGAGTGACTTTTTGCCCCGTCTGTCGTAGAGCAATGGAAGGTTGACTTCAGTACGTATTCGGTACGCAGCAATGCGCGCCCGCGCTGCCGGCTTGATGCCCAGGAAGAAAAATGGAAAACTCTATCGTTCGCGTCGCCGACCTGCGACAGCAGGTATATACGACCCTCAAGGAGCGGATCACATCCGGCGCCTTCCCTCTCGACACCAAGTTCCAGGAAATCAACCTCGCCCAGGACCTCGGGGTTTCGAGGACGCCTGTCCGGGAAGCGCTGGCGATGCTCGTCCGGGACGGCCTGCTCGTCCAGGCCGCCAAGGGCTTCCGCTTCCCCGATTTCACCTATGACGAGATCGTCGACGTCATTGAGATCCGCCTTCGCCTGGAGCCTTACGCGGTCGAACGAATGATCGTCGAAAACGACGGGCAGTCCATGAAGCAACTGGGGGCCAGGGTGAAGGCGACGCTCGTCGGCAGTGCCGATTCGTCGGCCTATATCGAAGTGCATCGCAGGGTTCGCCAGGACATCTACAGCCACGTCCGCAATCGCCAGCTCGTTGCAGCCATCAACCGCTATGAAGATTCGGTGCATTTCATGCGCATCCGGACCCTGAGTTACGACCCGTGGCGGCGCATTTCCTACGAAGGGATGCTGAAGCTCGCCGACGCGATCGAGGCATGCGAGCCGGACATGGCCCGCAGCCTGATGGAACAGCAACTCATCAACGCCCGGAAGGCCTATCAGCATTACTGGAAGGAATCCCTGGGCTTCGAGACCGCGACAAACCAGTCGATATAAGATTGACATCCGTCAACGTATACGGAATACGTAATCTCATAGCTTTATGGAGCGAAGTTATGGGTGGACAAGACACGGTTTTGATCGTGGGGGGCGGACAGGCCGGCGGCCAGCTCGCCCGCCAGCTGCTGCAGGAGAGTTTTAGCGGACGCGTCATTCTGGCGAGCGACGAGGAGTATCTGCCTTATGAGCGCCCGCCGCTTTCCAAAGCGGTGCTGAAAGGCTCGGCCGCCGAGGACAGCCTGTTCCTGTGTCCCGCGGAAGAATGGGCGCACACGCGGATCGAGATCGTCGCGTCGGACCCCGTCGTGGAAATCGACACAGGAGGGAAAGCAGCGCGCTTTGCATCCGGGCGCATCGCCCGCTACGACACGCTGGTCATGGCGACAGGCGGCGGCCCTCGCATTCCGGACATTCCCGGAGCGGAATTCGCAAAGGTCCTCCGGAACCTCGAGCACAGCCGCGTCCTGAGGGCGGAGCTGGGTCGCACCGCGCATATCGCCATCATCGGCGGCGGGGTTATCGGCATGGAGGTCGCGGCGACCGCCGCGGCACTGGGCCGGCAGGTGACGGTCATCGAGGCCGGCGCGCGCGTGATGGGCCGGATTCTGCCGCCCGCCGCTTCCGCCTGGCTTGAAGACCTGCACCGTTCGCACGGTGCGACGATCATGACGAACGCCGCGGTAACCCGCATCGGGCCACGGGACACCGGTGGTTTTTCCGTGCAACTGGGGGACGGCTTCGCCGTGGAGGCCGACATCATCCTCATGGCCGTGGGGATGACCCCCAATACCGCACTGCTGCCGAAGGACACGATCGGCCACGCCTCGGGAATCGTCACGGATGAATACGGCCGCGTCTGCGGATACGATGGCGTATACGCAGTCGGGGACGTGGCGGAGAGCATGAACCCGCTCTACGGCCGGCATATGCGGCTGGAAACCTGGCGCAACGCCGACAGGCAGGCCAAAGCCGTCGCCAGGACCATCTGCGGCATCGAGACCGTTCATTGCGAGGTGCCGTGGATGTGGAGCGATCAACATGAACGCAACATCCAGGTCGTGGGCCTCTGGCAAGCCGGCGCGGACGTGGTCGTCCGGGGCGCGTGCGGCGAGCCGGGCTCCAGCCTCTACTGGCTCGAAGACGGGGTCGTCACCGGCGGAGTGCTGATCGACAACGGCCGTGATCGCCGCTTTCTGGAAAAGATGGTCGAAACGGCGGCCCGCCCCTCACCTGAAGCATTGGCAGATCCCGCCATCGCTCTGAAATCTCTCGTCTGAGGAAGGAGTTCCCGATGCCGTTCTGCCATTTTGTCTACGTCCAGTCGGACGATCCGCAATTCGAGCTCGCGCCGGAGAAGATTGAGGCGGCCCGCGCAATCGTGCAAGGCTTGCCGAACCTCCGCCGCGGGCTATTCTTCCTGCCCGCCAGGGCTCGCGACTATTATACGGACGACGGTCCGTCACCGCGGCTGGCCCTGCAATTGTACTACGACACGCTCGAAGCACTCGAGCACACCATATCCGCGCAGGGTCCCCTCCGGAAGCTGGCCGACCCGGCGTTGTTGGGCGACGTTCCGGGACTGCGGGTCACGCACCAGGCCATGTATGCCCGCCCCTACGACGTATTGGACGATGTCCACCGGCCGGACGGGACGGAGAAGCCCTGCAGTTATCTGGTTCACTACCCGGGCACCGCCGAAGACTTCAACGCCTGGCTGGACTACTATCTCGACCACCACCCGCAGATCATGAAGACGTTTCCACGCATCCGCGAGATCGAAATCTACACGCGGGTCGGATGGCGCGACCGGATGCGGTGGGAACGCGTCGACTACATGCAGCGCAACCGCCTGATCTTCGACAGCGCAGCTGCTTTGGAGGCCGCCCTCAACTCGGGTGTGCGTCATGACATGCGGGCTGATTTCGAGAAATTTCCGCCCTTTACCGGAAGCAACATCCATTTTCCGATGCTGACGGAAGAACTGGTCGGCAATCCCGAACGGTGGCGGTCATGAGCCTGGGGTTCGGATATCGGGCACGGATCGGCCAGCTGTACCCGTCGGGCGGGATCTGTGATTTCGAAATGCAGCGCATGGCCCCGGAAGGCGTGCAGTTCCTCACCACGCGCATGTCCTTTCGTGACACAAGCAAGCAGTCGGACATCGATCTGGTCGCCAATCTCGAACGCGACGCACAATTGCTCGCGGATGCCAAAGTGGACCTGATCGCCTTCAATTGCACCGCGGCCAGCCTGATCGCCGGGCCGAAGAACGTATGTTCGCGCATCGAGAAGGCAACCGGCATCCGCGCTACCACGACGATCGAGGCGGTGGAAGCGGCATTGCGGACCCTTTCGGCCCGCAAGATCGCGCTGTTCACCGCCTACCGGGAAGACGTTGTCGAGGCGGAAAAGGCCTATCTCGCCAACGAGGGATTCGAGGTGGTCGCCGAAGGGCATATCGAGTGCCTGGAGCCGATCGCGCAAGGGTCACTGCTGCCGGAGGCCTGGCTGGATCTCGCGAAAGCGACCGATACCCGCCAGTGCGACGCGCTGCTGTTCAGTTGCGCCGGCATCTACATTTCGCCGGTCATTGCGGAGATCGAGACGGTAACGGGCAAACCGGTGGTGACGAGCAACAGCGCACTGCTCTGGCATGTCCTGAACGAACTCGGCCTGCCTCAAGATGGCGTGCGATACGGGAAGCTGTTCGGCATCGGCCGCTCCAAGCCTTGATCCGCATGTCCAGGGCTGCCGATCGACAGGCCCCGGACACATAGCAGGTGCCTATCTCAGAAGGGTGTAGCCGGCTTTTTCGCGATCCCAGGTCGTGTCGGCCACACCCCTTTCGATCAGTTTGAACTTCTGGACCTTGCCGTTTTCGGTAAGCGGCAGTTCATCGACGAAATCGACGAACCGCGGCACGGAAAAATACGTCATCCGCGGCTGGCAGAAATCGAGAAGGTCGGCGGCGCCCAGCACCGCTCCCTTCTTCAGCACGATCGACGCCATGACCTCGTCTTCCGCAAGCTCCGACCTGACGGGAAAGACCGCGGCATTCTCGACGTCCGGGTGGGAAATCAGGACCTGCTCCACCTCGAAGGAGGAAATGTTCTCGCCCCTGCGCCGGATGGCGTCCTTCATGCGGTCGAGAAACTGGACGTAACCGTCGGCATCCCTGATGACGCGGTCACCCGTATGGAACCAGAGGTTCCGCCAGGCCTCGACGGTCTTTTCCGCCATGCCCAGATAACCGGTGGCGATCGAAAACGGCTCCGACGCCCGGACGACCAGCTCTCCCGCCGTCCCGTCCGGCACCTGATTGTCGTATTCGTCGAATACGGCGATTTCAAAACCCGGTCGCGCCCTTCCCATCGCCCCAAGCCGCTGTTCGTGCCGCAGCGCGCCGACGACGAAATTGGTCTCCGTCGACCCGTAGCCGTCGAGCAGCGACACGCCGAAACGTTCTGTGAAAGGCGCGTGAAAATGCGGCGGGACGCCGGGAGCCAGCGCGATACGAGCTCCATGCCGCCTATCCGTATCGGAAGCATCCCTGGAAAGAAGGATCGGAACCATCGCGCCCAGCAGGTAGGTGATGGTCGCGCCATGCGCCGCAAGGCTCGTCCAGAAGCGGGAGGCGGAGAAACGCGTCTCGACCACCAGCGACGCCCCCGTCAGGAGAGCCTGGAAAAATGTGTTCAGCGCGTTGGTGTGGAACAGGGGCAGGCAGGTCATCAGCACGTCATCCTCGGTAACGCCGAGCAATGCCGCCGTATGAACGCCCCACCAGAAATACTGCGCATGCGGACAGCAGACCCCCTTCGACACGCCCGTCGTACCGGATGTGTAGAGAACCGCCACCGTATCGGACGGAAGGCTCGGATGAGCCTCCATCTCGGCATCCAGATCGGGTATCGGGCCATGCGGCCATCCGAGACCGGCGTCTGCCGGCACATCCCCGACCGTCCAGATGCGCTCGAGCGAAAGGCTCTCCTGCGGCAGCCGCTGAAAGACAGCCAGATGCGTGCTCTCCACGACGGCGAGTTTCGCCCCGCTGTTCTTCAGGATATGTTCGAGCTGGGCGCCGCGCGAGGCGGTGTTGATGGGCACGGCAATGGCGCCGCACCATGCGCAGCCCAGCAGGATCTGAAGACATTCAAGCCGGTTGCCGCACATGACAGCGACCGTTTCGCCGGGCTTGACGCCTGCGGCGCGCAACGCAAATCCGGCGCGTGCCGCCAGTCGTTTCGTTGCCTCGAAGCTCAGAGTTGCTCCACCCACGGTGACCAGCGACCGGCAGCCGAAACGTTCCGCCTGACGGATCATCATCTGAGGAAATGTACGCGTCGAGGGAGGAAACGCCTCCTTCAGGCTGAAGACATCGGCCTGCCGCGACAATGCGATCTGATCTGCGCTCATCGTTCCCCTTTGTTTTTTAATCCGTTGCACCTGCGCGGGCGGTTCTCATCCCGCCTGCCGATTGATCCCGAACCAGCGCGAAGAATCGTCGGCAGTCCGGATACGCAAATTCCAATACAGCGATTTTAGCTGTGATTTATTGCATATCAAGACCGACGGGCTTTCGGAAGCTCCAGGGTGCAGGAAATAACGTGCCCCTGCGGCAAGCGGCACAAGCCTGTCCGAACGCGTGCCCATGGGCCCTCGCAGGACACCCTGGAAGAAAGGTGGCGATGGCGCGTACCTTGTCCGCTTGCCGTGAGGCGGCGTTTCGCCGCCTGCTTCACCCGCGCAATCCGGTTGCAGCGAACCAAAGGCCTGACCGGTATTTAATTCCGGCCTCTCACTTCAACTTACGGGCCACTTTCTGCGCCAGGGTGGAGAAATTCCTGACGTGAATGCTCTGCTCGTCGATCCGGTGATTGACCGAGATTCCGGTCGTGGCCTGAAGACGCGCGATCTCGTGATAGCGAACGCCATTGCGCTGAACCGCGCCGACCGAAGCGGGCACCAGGGCAAATCCCTCCCCCACCACGACCAGGGCGATCGCGGTCTGAATGTCCATGGTGAATACGCGTCGGCGCAATTCGACCCCCAGGCTCTCGCAGGCCTTGATGACCACGTCGGCAAACGAGGGTCGCGGATATTCGGGATACAGGATGAAATTGACATCCGGCATCGACCGCAGCTCCACCGGGCCTGGCGGCAAGGTCGTCGTATCCGGCGCCGCCAGAACGAGGGGTTCCGTGACCAGATTGCGCGAGAATATCTCGTTGTCCTCCAGTGCAGGACGGGCGATGGCTATATCGATCTCGCGCCGGATGAGCGACCGATGCAGCAGCGCGTTGTTCATCGGGACCAGCGACAGATTGACCTCCGGATAGGCGGCCCGGAAGGACTTGAGGATGGTTGGCAAGATGCCATAGGTGGCCGAGCTGACGAACCCGATGCGAAGCCTGCCCTCCGCCCCCTGGCCTATGCGCTGCACTTCACGTTTGATATCGTCGAATTCCGCAAGCAGGGACGAGCCGCGTTCGTAGAATCTTTCGCCGGCCTGGGTGAGAGCGATTCCGCTGCGCCCCCTGATGAACAGCAGCGCTCCGAGATCGGTTTCGATCTGCTTGATCTGCCGCGACAAGGGCGGCTGCGCCATGCCGAGCCTTTCGGCGGCGCGTCCGAAATGCAGTTCCTCCGCCAACGCGATGAAATATTCCAACTGCTTGAGATTCATGCTTCCGATCCTTGCCCGCGGCGACAGGTGTCCTCCCATCGAAGAAGAGACAGTACCAGCCAGAGCTCGCACAGGCACGGCTCCTTCGGTTATTGGCGATCCCGCCTATCCCCTGCAAAAACAGGCAGCCAATCCAGTTTCGACCCGCACCAGATTTCGCCTCTGGGCTGGATATCGTTGCGCTGGCGTATGACTCCAACCCTTATTCCGAAGGTCCTGTTCGTGCCGGAGGGCGATGTCGCATAGATCGGCGAGCCGCAATTGCCGCAGAAGGCCTGAAGGCGGGGAGCGCCGCTGCTGCCGGTCTTCGTATAATAGCTCGGCGAACCCGAGACCAGATGGAAAGCGTCTTCCGGGCCTGGCGCAGTCACCCGAAAGGCTGAACCGGTCAAGGCCTGGCAATCCGTGCAATGACAGATGTGAACACCATCGGGGTCGATCCGGGCCGTGAAAGTGATCGCACCGCAATGACAGGCGCCATCGACATCCATCAGCTCCGCTTTCTGCCCTTCATCCGTCATGTCGATCCCCTCCGCCAACTCTGCAGCTCGGCGCGCTGCAAATGAGACAAGATGCGTATACCGTATCCAAAGAAAATTGAAAACATGGCCAAGGCTGGAATTCGCCTTGAACCTCGAAAGCGGATCACGTACCCGATTCCATGCTTCGATACGTCTCACAACGGAGGATGTCGGCGCCCCCTCTCCAACGCATATGGCTTCCGATAGACAGTTCATGAAGCGATTTGCCAGCGTCGCAGCCATCGCCGCGGTGGCCGGGCATGTGCATTGGGTTGCGGTCATAGGATTCGCCCCTCCATCTTCCCCGGAGCCAATCAGAAAAATCGGGACGAATATTTCCAACTAGAGAAAATTTCTTGCATGGGAAATAAAACTGCCTATAGCGTGGGCACGCAGAAAATCTGCCCTTCCAATATGCGATCTGGATCTCACGGAGCCCCTGCATGCGTCTCGTACCCACTCTGTTATCCCTGGTTGCCGCGCTTGCAGCGGGTACCAATGTCGTCATCGCCGAGGAGAAAACCCTTGTCGTTTCCGAATGGGGATATACGCCCGAACAATCGAACGAGTTTCTCTACAAGCCTTTCGAAGCCATCTGCGGCTGTAAGGTCGTGATCGACACCGGCAACAATGCCGACAGGCTGAACAAGATGCGGGTGCGTGGCGGCATCGACGTCATGTTCATCACCGACGCCTTCACCCAGCAAGGCATCGACGCCGGCGTCTTCGCCAAGATCGACCGCTCCAAGGTGCCGAACCTTGAGGAAGTCTACGACATCGCCAGGGCGCCCCAGGGCGAAGACTACGGCCCGGCCTATGTGGCCGGCCATTACGGCATCATGTACGACGCCTCCAAGGTCAAGGAGCCGATCACCTCGTGGAAGGATCTCTGGCGGCCGGAGTTCAAGGGGTTTGTCGCCATTCCGGGCTTCAACACCACGACCGGCCCGCTGACCGCCGTTATCGCCGGCGAACGCGCCGGCGTCGACGCCTTCAAGGACCCGGACGGCGCCTTCAAGAGCCTCGGCGAACTCAAGGACAACGTCCGCAAGACCTACAATACCGGCTCGGAACTGGTGAACCTCTTTTCGACCGGCGAAGTCATCGTCGCGGCGGTTCAGGACTTTGCCGCTCCGGCAATCCACAAGGCCGTGCCGAATGCCAAATGGGCGCCTCTTTCGGAAGGCGATTACGCCATCTTCAACACGCTCAACATCGGCAAGCGCGCCAACAATCCGGAGCTCGCCCACCAGTTCATCAACTACAAGCTCAGCAGGGAAGTGCAGGAGAAATTCGTGGCCGTCGGCGACAGCCCGGTCAACAGGAACGTCGTGCTGAAGCCGGAACAGGTCGGCGAGATGGCCTACGGCGCCGATGCGATCTCCAAGCTGCGCAAGCCGGATTTCAAGGCCATTCTTGCCCGCAAGGCCGACTGGGAACGTCGTTGGAACGATGTTTTCGGCAAGTAGGCCGAAGACGGAAGCGGGAGATCTCACCCCATGAACATCCAGCCCGGCCGGGTTCTCCCCTATCTTCTGGTGCTGCCGGGGACGCTCATCGTCCTCGGCCTCCTCGTCCTGCCGGTGACAGGCACGTTTGCCGGCACGATAGGGCCGCAGGACGATCGCCTCGCCCTCTTCCGCCAGTTCTTCGCCTACGACTACAATGTGACCGTGATCGTGCGCTCCGTGCGGATCGCGCTCGTCACCTCCGTCATATCGCTGGTCTTCGGCTATGTGGCCGCAAGCAGGATAGCGCAGACCACCGGCCTGCGGCGGCAGATCCTGCTGGTCTGCGCGGTCTTTCCGCTCCTGACCGGCGCCATCGTCCGCAGCTTCGCCTGGATGGTCATCCTCGGTCGAAACGGCATGCTGAACTCCGCCCTCCTCGCATCGGGCCTCGTCGATCAGCCGCTGCCGCTGCTCTTCACCGAAACGTCGCTGATCCTCGGCCTCGTCTATCTCTTCACCCCGCTTGCGATCCTCTCGCTGATCGGCGTGATCGAGGCGATCGACCGGAGCGTCGTCGACGCGGCGATCTCGCTCGGCGCCACGCCCTCCGGCGTCTTCTACCAGGTGACCCTGCCGCTCATCGCGCCGGGATTGCTCGTCGGCGGCGTGCTGGTCTTCACGGGCAGTCTCGCAGCCTTCGCGACCGGCCGCCTCCTCGGCGGCGAGGCGGAGACCATCCTGCCGACGCTCCTCAACGAAAAAGCGATGGTGAGTTTCGACTGGGATTCCGCAAGCGTGATCGCGGTCGTCATGGTGGCCATCACCTTCGCCGTCGTGCTCCTCGGCCAGTATGCCGCCCGTCGCCTCAACCCTTCGGCAGGATGACCCGGCCATGACCGCACGATCGTCGCTCTTCGTCCGCCTCATGGCGAACCTCGTTTTCTTCTTCCTGCTTGCACCGCTCGTCATCATCTTCGGCGCGTCGCTGACGACAGGCACCTTCCTCGCCTTCCCGCCGCAAGGCGTGTCGCTGCGCTGGTTCGCCTTCGTGCTCGAGAACGGGAGCTTCATCGAAAGCTTCAAGACGAGCCTCGTCGTCGCGACGCTCGGCACGGGCCTCGCCATGCTGGTCGGCATTCCCGTCGCCTATGCGCTGGTGCGCTACCGCTCGGCCATTCCCGGCTGGTTCGGCTCGATCTTCTTCCTGCCCGTGCTGGTGCCGGAGATCGTCTTCGGTTTCTCCCTGCTGAAAAGCGTGATCGTGACGCTGGAACTGCCGGTGATGACGGCGCTCCTGATCAGCCACACGATCATCGCCATCCCCTATGCGGTGCGTGTCGTGGGGGCGAGTCTCGCAAGCTTCGATTTCAGCGCCGAGGAGGCCGCGATCTCGCTCGGCTGCCCGCCGCTCAAGACCTTCTTCGTCGTCGTGCTTCCCAATATCCGTTCGGGCATCGTCGCAGCCTTCATCCTCGCCTTCATCACCTCCATGAACGACGTGTCCGTCTCGCTCTTCCTCACCGGGCCGGGCATCAGCACGCTTCCCATCAACCTCTTCACCTATGTCGAGCAGCATTTCGATCCGTCGGTCGCGGCGGTCTCGGTGCTCCTGATGCTGTTGACGGCGATCGTCATCGTGATCGTCGAACGCACGCTCGGCCTGTCGAAAGTCATGAAATAGACCGATGACCAGCCCCACCCTCTCGCTCGTCGGCGTCTCCGCCCACTATGGCCCGATCCGCATCCTCGACGACCTGAACCTGACGGTCAAAAGCGGTGAACTGATCTCTCTTCTCGGCGCTTCGGGCTGCGGCAAGACGACGACGCTCCGGCTGATCGCCGGCTTCCTGAAACCCTCGACCGGTTCGATCCGGCTTGGGCAAACGGAGCTGACGAACCTTCCGCCGCACCGCCGCGACATTGGCCTCGTCTTTCAGAACTATGCGCTCCTGCCGCACCTGAGCGTCATCGACAATGTCGGTTTCGGCCTCAAGCAGCGCGGCATCGCTCCCGCGGAGCGGCGCAAACGTTCGCTCGAAATGCTGGATATCGTCGGCATGAGCCACCTCGCCGACCGGCTGCCGGCCGCGCTCTCCGGCGGGCAGAAGCAGCGCGTGGCCCTTGCCCGGGCGCTCGTCATCGACCCGCCGCTGATGATGTTCGATGAACCGCTCTCCAATCTCGACGCCAAGCTGCGCGTCGATATGCGGGTCCAGATCCGCCGTTTGCAGATGGCCGGGAAACGGACGGCCGTCTATGTGACCCACGACCAGGAGGAGGCGTTCTCCATCTCCGACCAGGTGGCGATCATGGATGCCGGACGGATCGTCCAGCTCGACACGCCCGAAACGCTCTATCGCCGTCCGGCCAACGCCTTCGTCGCGCGTTTCGTCGGCTTCGAGAACATCCTGCCCTTCCGTGTCGCCGACCGCTTGGCCGACGGCAGGGTCCTGATCGAATTCGATGGCAGCAGCAAGGTCGTGATTTCGGCCGCGGACTACGGCAATATCCCGGATCGGGGCCTCATCGCGGCACGGCCCGAGGGCCTGACGCCGGGCGCCGCCGGCAGCGGCGTCGCAACCACCATCGGCCTTCGCACCTTCCTCGGACGCAGCTACCAGTATCATTGCGAAAGTCCGGCCGGCACGCTCGTCGCATTGGGAGCGATCGAGGCTCCGTTTGAGGCAGGCGCGGCCGTTCACCTTTCCATCAATCCGCTTTACAGCACCGTTCTGCCTCATGAAGAACTGGGCAAGAAGAAGGACCCTTGACCGATGAGCCGCTTCATCAACCTCGCCTGCGCCCAGATGGGACCGATCGCCCGTGACGACGACCGTTCGACCGTCGTCAGGCGCCAGATCGAACTCCTTCGCGAGGCAAAGTCGCGCGGGGCTGAATTCGTCGTCTTCCCCGAACTCGCGTTTACCACCTTCTTTCCCCGCTGGGTGCTGGACGACCCGGCTGAGATCGACAGTTTCTTCGAGCCCGAAATGCCGGGGCCGGAAACACGGCCGCTTTTCGAGGCCGCAAGCGATCTCGGCATCGGCTTCTACATCGGCTATGCGGAGCTCGCGCAGGAGGACGGCCGCACGCGCCGCTTCAACACGGCGATCATCGTCGACGCCAGGGGCCGGATCGTCGGCAAATACCGCAAGGTGCACCTCCCGGGACATGCCGGGCCGGTCGAGGGCCGCACCTCCCAGCATCTGGAAAAGCGCTATTTCGAGCCCGGCAATCTAGGCTTTCCCGTCTGGCGCACGATGGGCGGGGTCGTCGGCATGTGCATCTGCAACGATCGCCGCTGGCCGGAGACTTATCGCGTCATGGCGCTGCAGGGCGCCGAACTCGTCTGCGTCGGTTACAACACCCCCGACGACCATACCGGCGTCTTTGACTTCGACCAGCTGACCGGTTTTCATCACCAGCTTTCCCTGCAGGCCGGAGCCTATCAGAACGCCACATGGATCGCCGCCGCCGCCAAGGCCGGTTGCGAGGAAGGATCGAACATGATCGGGCTGTCGATGATCGTCGCACCCTCCGGCCAGATCGTCGCCATGGCCTCCACCACCGGAGACGAGCTTATCAGCGCCAAATGCGATTTCGACATGGGCACGCTCTACAAGCGCACTATTTTCGATTTCGCCCGCCATCGCGAACCGTCACAATACGGACTGATCGTCGAGCGCAAGGGACCGGTCGTCGAGGTGTGAAGGAGAAGCCGCAGATGGCACGGAACAACGGCGAGCGCGACATGCCCATCGCCACCGACGGGCGCACCGCCGACCGGCCGGTCGGGATGCCGGTCGGCGAGATCCTGTCGCGCATCCGCTTCGAGAACCGCTGGACGCTTGCCGAGGTCTCGCGACGCACGGGCGTCTCGATCTCCTCGCTCTCCAAGATCGAGAACAATCAATCCACCCCGGCCTACAGCGTGCTCGTCCGCCTCGCCGAAGGCCTTGGAATCGATTTTGCCGATCTGATCGGCGGTTCGACCCAGAAATTCGCCTCCGCCGCCCGCGTCATCACCCGCGCCGGGGAAGGCACCACCTACGTGAACAGGATGGGCGCATATGAAGCGCTTGCCTCGGGCCTTGCCGCGAAGTCGATGCAGCCGATGGTCATCGACATTCCGAGGCGCGCCGGCGGCCAGAAAACGGTGCGCAGCGCCCATAAGGCCGAGGAGTTCGTCTATGTGCTGTCCGGCGAAGTGATCTTCTTCATGGAGCCCTACGCGCCGATCGTGCTCAGGACGGGCGACAGCGTCTATTTCGACAGCGCCAGCGAACACGGCTTTTCGTCCAACAGCGAACTTCCGGCCCGCATTCTTTCCGTCTGCCTGGAACGCCCCGGCACGACCATCCGCTCCAGCGAGGACATTTCGTGACCAAGCCGAAAATCGAAGACATCACCATCGACGCCGCCAGCGAAGTGCGGATTCGCCAGCGTCTCACCCTCGTCGCGCTCGGCAAGGAAAAGGCCGACGTCGCGCTTCGTGTCGGACGGCTCCTCGACGTCGCGACCCGTACCTGGGCGGACGACCAGGAAATCATCATCAAGGACCGCCGCATCGCCTATGTCGGCAAGGCAGGCAGCTATCCCGGTGAAGTCGGCCTCCGCGTGCACGAGCCCGGCCTTGCCGCCATTCCCGGTCTCGGCGAAGTGCACAAGCATATCGAGAGCTCGCATCTGACGCCCGAATGGGAGGCCGCCCTGGTGCTGCCGCGCGGCAACACCTGGACATGCGAGGCGAGCCACGAATTTTCGAATGTCAACGGCGCCAGGACGCTCGAATTCTGGCTGAAGGCGCGGGAGGCCGGTTCTCCGCTCAAGATATTCCCGCTGCCGGGCTCCGCCGTTCCGCCGACGGCCTACGAACACGGCGGCGGCTATTTCGGCTATGACGAGCAGAAGGCCTTCCTGCAGGAAAGCCTGATGACCGCCGGCCTCGACGAGGTGATGGACTGGCCCGCTGTCTGGAACCCGAAAAACCCCTCCTACGAGCGGCTCTGGGGCATGATCCGCGCCACGTTCGAAAAGCGTGCCGTGGTCGAGGGTCATGCGGCCGGCATTCGCGACCTGCCGACCATAAACGCCTTTGCCGCAGCCGGCCTTTCCTCCGACCACGAGGCCTGGACGGTCGAGGAATTCTGGGAAAAGCTCACCCACGGCCTCTTCATGGAGCTTCGCCCGCACAGCTTGCCCGAAGTCATCAAGGGGCTTCTGGACCGCGGGCTTGCCGACTGGTCGCAGGTGGCTTTGACGACCGACGACCGCTCCGCATCCGACACGCTCAAGCTCGGCGCGACCGACCATAACGTCAGGCTCGCCATCCAGGCCGGGCTCGCGCCCGAAATCGCCATTCAGTGCGTCACCATCAATCCGGCGCGGCACATGCGCCTTACGCCCTGGGTCGGCTCGCTCGCGCCCGGCCGCTATGCCGACATCGTCCTGCTCTCCGACGTCGAAAGGTTCGAGATCGCGAAAGTGTGGGCGGACGGCCGCCAAGTGTCTGAGGGCAAGATTTATCTTCCTGAAGTGCCGAAGATCGACTGGCCGGACTGGGCACGGAAAACGATCAACATCGGCCGCGAACTCAGTGCCGACGACTTCACCATCGAGGCGGAACCGGGACGGCAGACGATGAAGGCCGCGGTGCTTCGCCCCTTCCACTGGACCGACGACTTCCTGACCTTCGAACTGCCGGTGAAGGACGGTCGCGTCCTGCGCGACGAGGCCCGCAACATCACGAAATTCTCCGTCATAGACCGCTTCTCCGGCACCGGCGGCGTGTCGAAGATGTTCTGGCTCGGATGCGGGCCGGCGACGCCCGACACCGCGCTTGCCTGCTCCATGGCCCATGACAAACATAACATCTGGTGTGTCGGTTCCTCCGACACGGCCATGGCGAAGGCGGTGAATGCGGTCGCCGACAACGATGGCGGCTGGGCGCTCGTACGCGAGGGTGAAGTCGTCGCCCGCGTCCGCTACGAGGTCGCGGGCCTGATGAGCTGCCGCCCGGCCGGGGAACTGCATGAGGAAATGCAGGCGCTCTATGCCGAGGGAGAGAAGGTCGAATGGATGTATGAACCGACTTTCCAGCCGCGCTGGTTCCCGGGCTTTCCCGAACGCCTCGCCTTTGCGACGCTCACCTGCGCGCCCTGGCGCTGGGTCCTGGTCGCGCCGAGCGACTATGCGCCCCAGGGGCTCGTCAACGTCCAGACCGGCGAGACCCATCCCGTGGTCTTCTGAGACCGGCCCTTCGACCTTCCATCGGCAGGTCTTTCGCACTGCCCGCCTGCATATTGAAAGTATAGCATGAACGTGCCCGCCCCTTCCGCCGAAGACGCATCGCCCGATCTCTCCCGCCGCTTTCCGAGCTTCGACAGCCTTGAAGAGCCGCGCGTCGTTCTCGACATGGAAACGCTCGATCGCAATCTGGAGAAGGCCGCCGCGATCGCGTCCGGCAACGCGGCACTCCATCCGCATGTGAAGACCCACAAGAGCCTGGCGATTGCAAGAGCCCAGATGGACAGGGGCGCCCAGGGTTTCACCGTCGCCCGCCCGCACGAGGCGGGAATGCTGCTCGCAGCGGGCCTCGGCCCGGTCACGGTCGCCTATCCGATCATCGCGCCTGAAACGATCGCCACCCTGCTGCGGCTCGCCGGTGCGCCGGGTCGGCTCCGCTTCATCGCCGACAGCGCGGAAGGCATCAAGGCCATGTCTGATGCTGCCCGCACGGCAGGCCTGCCGGTCGACCTCTTCCTCAAGGTCGATGTCGGCCTCCATCGTTGCGGCGTCGATCCCAGGAGCGAGCAGTCAGTCGCGCTCGCCTCGATGATCGACCGCTACCAAAACCTCTCGTTTGCCGGCCTCCTCTCCCATGCCGGCCATGCCTATGGTGCGTCAAGCCCCGATGCCATCCGGGCGATCGCCACGGAAGAACTCGCCCTGCTGACGGAATTGCGCGCGAAGCTCGAACGAAGCGGTATTCCGGTCTCCCGCATATCGGTCGGCAGCACGCCCACTCTCCTCGCCCATGCCGGGTTCGACGGCATCGACGAAATCCGCCCCGGCAACTATGTCTTCCTCGATCTCACGGCCGTCCGGCTCGGTATCGCCAGACGTTCCGATCTGGCCCTTGGCATCGCAGCCCGGATCGTCACGGCCAACGACCGCTATGCGATAGCCAATGTCGGCTCGAAGACGCTGTCGTCCGATCTCGGCGCCCATGGCACGTCCGCGACGACGTCCTTCGGCGAGGCCTGGATCGACGACGGCAGATCGCCGCTTCCGGTCGTCAAGCTTTCGGAGGAACATGCCTTCCTCGATCACGGCGGCAGCCGGCCGGCGATCGGCACGCCCGTACTCATCCTGCCGAACCACAGCTGCCCGGTCGCCAATCTGAGCGGCGGCCTGCTGGGTCTCAGGAGAGATGGCGCCACTCCGTTGGAGATCGCCGTCGAGGGTTTTGTCCGGCCGGTGATCAAAGGCTAGATGCCATCAGACAAACCACCTAGAGCAAACCCGCCGCGTTCGTGCCCACCAGCCTGCGGATGTCGGACCTGGACATCTGCAGGTCGAGCAGGTCGTTGACGATGGCGCGATACCCCTCGACCGGACGCGGCATCTTCACAAGTCCGAGATCCGAGCCGAAGATGGTCATCTCCACCCCGGCGACATCCACGAGACGGCGCAGTTCCGCGGCATCCCATTTGGACGGACCTCGCTCGTTCGGGATGAACATGCAGATCGAATGTTCCATATAGACGCCGAGCCGGCTGAGTTCGCGGATATCATCGTCCGAGCAGCCGATGACGTAGGTGGGATGATTGATCATCATCTTCCTCACGCCGCGCCGTTTCGCTTCGGGATACAGCACCTTCAACTCGTCCGCCGAAAGATGCCCGCTCGCGAGAATGATGTCTCCCGCCGCGATGACGTCGAGCACCTCGTTGGTTTCCTTCGTCAGCCTGCCGTTCTCGTCCAGCACGCTGAGCGGAATGGGGGGCAGCATCGGATTGACGCTCTTCGGATAGTTCTTGGTCTCGTTGGCGCTCTTGTCGATGTGGTTCGCCGCCGCGAATGTCGGCATCCAGACGATCTTGCCGCCGAGCTTGACCGCATGGTCCACCGCGTGCGGATTGATGCCGCCGCTCGCATTGTTGAGCGCAACGCCCGAATAAAGGCGCACGCCGGTATCCGGATAGAGCGTTTCGAGCAGCTTGGCATGCGCCATGCCCGGATAGAAATGGTCCTTGTAGACAAGCGCGGAAAAGCCGGCCTCCGATGCCTCCACCATCGCTTCGTAGTGATCCAGCAGGCGTGGAAAGACGGCCGGCCCGCTGTGGCAGTGGAGATCGACGGCACCGACCAGGAGATCGACGATTTCGGCATTTCGGTCAATGGCGGCTGGGGAAGCTTCTGTCACGTCTGGGCACTCCCATAAGAGCTGAAAAGTCTGGTTCAGCGCGCAATATTGTCCGGCGCCGGATAGTCATCGGCATTCAGCACCCAGCCGGGTTTGGCGGAAAAATCGGCGCGCGGCGGGCTGAAGATATCGACCAGGACGTTTTTCACCGGGTCCATGGACCGCGAGGTATGGATGGCCGGCGGCGGGATGACGGCAACGGACGGCGCAGCGCAGAGCTCGGCATCGTCCGCTCGCCAGGCATTGAGATCGCTGATCCACGGCCAGCGCAGGTAATGGATGTAGGAGCCGGCCACGCAGAGCGAATACTGTTCGAAATCGTCGTGGAAGTGCGGCGACATCTTCGTGATGTCGCGTGGCCCGCTGCCGGGCAGGAAGTTCACCATGATCGTCGAGCAGCGGAATATGACCCCGAATCGGCCGGGTTCCGGGGGAACATCGAGGCTGTACCGGCGCAGCTTGTGGCCGCTGGCCGGATCGGGCCACGCCTGAAACGGCGGCACGTTCGGATCGGGATCGATATAGGAGGCTGCATTCGAGCATTTGGCGACGAGATCCCCGGCGCGCGTCGTGACCAGCCGGACCACCTCGCCATCGCCCTTCAGATGCACCTCGCTGTCGCCCGGCGGCACCACCACGATGCAATAGCCGTCGACCGCGATGCTCCGGCCGTTCCAGCGGACTTCGACCGGCGTATTCCGGTTAGGCAGCAGAACCACATATTCATCGGGCTGGTTGACCCGGGAAAGCATCAGACCGGCCTTGCCCCTGGTATGCGCCACCACGAGGTTCTGGCCACGCGCGTAGTAGGTCTCGCTGCCGCCCGTCGCTTCCTGCGGCGGGGCATCGTAGAAACGGGCATATTCCGCGCCCTTGTAGGCCGTGGGTGCAGGATTGCTGCGGGCCGTTGCCGTGTTGAGCGCCGCCCTTGGGTCGTTTGCTGCGTACATGTTCATGTCCTGACGTGATCGTTTCAGTTTGCGGCCGCCCTGAACTCGGCGCGGATACGGTTGGCGCTCAAGCGCAAGAGACCCTGATCGGAGGAGACGATGAAGGCGCTCGCCCCTTCGGCGCGGAACGGCCCGATCTCGTCCACCGAGCCGACCATGACGCAGATAGGTTTGCCGACGTTGCGGGCGGCGGCCATGATGCGGGCGACCGCATCCTTGACCGCAGGTTCGCTGGCCGACGTGGCGCCGAGCGAAACCGTCAGGTCGCCGCGACCGATGAAAATCCCGTCGAGTCCGTCGACCGCCACGATGTCTTCGATGACGTCGATCGCATCGCGGTCCTCGATCATCGCCAGCACCGCGATATCGCGATCCTGCGCCTCGATATGCGCCCACATGCCGGTGGCGCCGTAACCGCCTGCGCGCGGCGAATTGGAAAAACCGCGGGCACCGCCACGATACCGGCTTGCAGCCACGACGGCACGGGCTATGTCGGCGGAGGCGACATGCGGGACGAGCACGCCCGTCGCGCCGCAATCCAGCACCGACTGGATGGCGCTCGGAGCCGACGATGGCACCCGGACGAGGCCGGCAATGTCGCTCACCCGGCAGCCGAGCAGGATCTGGTCGGTCGTGAACCGGTCGATCGGCGCATGCTCCTCGTCGATCACGACGAAATCGAAACCCGCACCACCCAGGATTTCCGAGGCATGGCTGGTGGGTGTTTTGACGAATGCGCCGAGCAATTGCTGGCGTGCCTTGAAGCGGGCAGTGAACTCCGTCCGTGGCATTCTTTCTCCTCCCGATGCGTTTTGTCGCGCCACTCTGCCGCGTCTCTCCCCGGCATGCGAGGCGCCGCGTCCGGCCTTTTCAACGGCTGAAATACAAGCCGGCGACCGCATCTAGGCCTGCGGCTTCACCAGCTTGAACACGGCCTGCAGCGACGCGACCGCCTCGCCGCCCACGTCTACAAGCCCATCCAGAAACACCAGCGTCCGTGTCTGCCGGGTGATGCGGCAGCGGGCGATCATGAAGTCAAGCGGCCGCACCGCCGCCAGGAACTGGACATTGAGCTGGACGGTTACCGACCGCACCGGCGGCGCATCAGAGTCTTGCGCCCGCGACAGCGTCTCGAAAAGCGTGCCGCCGAGTGCCTGATCGCAGAAAGTCGCGAGCGCGCCGCCATGCATGACGCCCGCGTTGTTGAGCGTGCCGGGCGTGCAGAGCATGCCGAACATGAACCGGCCATCCTCCTGCTGCTTCTGCCAGAAAGGTCCGATCAACTCGGAAAAGGGATTGGCCCTGCGCCTGGACCAGCCCGCGGCAGCGGGATTGAAGGCGGTTTCGGAAACCGGATAGGGATCGCTCGTCATCAGGCAGCCGCCCTCGCCGCTTCGAGCGACAGAATCTCGCGCGCTTCGGCCGGCGTTGCGGGCTCGGCCCCGAGCGCCCTGATGATTTCCACCGCGCGCCTGACGAGCGGCACATTGCCCTCGGACAGGACACCCTGTTCGAGGAAGAGATTGTCCTCCAGTCCCACGCGGCAATGACCGCCGAGGATCACCGACTGGGCGACCATCGGCATCTGGGCGCGCGAAATGCCGAAGGCCGACCAGGGCGTGCCCGGCGGAATGAGCGAACGCATCAGGAGCATCGCCTCAGTCGTGGCCGGAGCCCCGCCCGGAATCCCGAGGCAGAACTGGAAGAACGGCGGCCTGGGCAGATGGCCCGCCTCAAGAAGCCGCACCGCCACGCCGACATGGCCGATGTCGAACACTTCCAGCTCCGGCTTCACGCCGGCCGTCTGGATGACCTTCGCCATGGCGATCAGATGCGGCGGCGTATTAACGATGGCCCGGTCGCCGAAATTCATCGTGGCGACGTCAAGCGTGCAGATATCGGGGCGCAGGCGCGAAACGTGATCGGTCCGGACGCCCGGCGAGCGAACCGGCGGCACCGCCGTCTCGTCCAGCGTCGGGGCGTAACCCGCGCCCGGCCCGGCGGTCAGGTTGATGATGACGTCGATGCCGGAGCGGCGGATGCGCTGCATCACGTCCTCGTAGAGATCGAACCGCATCGAAGGGGAGCCGGTCTCGGGATCGCGGACATGGACATGCACCGATGCCGCGCCGGCCCTCGCCGCCGCGATCGCCTCGTTGGCGATCTGCTCGGGCGTGATCGGCACGTATTGGCTGTTCCTGGACAGCGCGCTGCCGCCCGTGACGGCACATGTCAGTATCACCCTGCGCTTCATTGAGGTCTCTCCTCGGGTTGGCGGCGCGATGGCCATAGCCGAGCCTGCCCCTGATCGAGCAATGTCCGGCGGATATCGGTTGAAATGGCGTCTAGTAGCCGGTGCCGTTCAGGCTGCGCATATCCACCTCGATGGCGGATGCGGCTTCGAGCATGGGCTCAACCACGGTCTCCAGAATGCGGTCCTGCGGCACCGCCGTGCGGTAGAAGCCGACCCCCATGCAGGCCGAGCAGCGCTGCCCGTCGAGGATCGGAACGGCTACGAAGTCGAAGACCCGGCGCGGCCCGCCCACCCTGGCATAACCGCGCTTTCGGGTCGTCCTCAGTTCCCGCAGCACGCGCGCCGCATCGAACGGCCTGCCCTGCTCGCGGCGCTGCTGGGCCAGCGCGTTGAGAAGCAGGGCGCGTTCCTCGTCATCGCAGAAGGTCAGATAACATTGCCCCATAGCCGTCAGCTCCAGGTCGAGGAACCGGTGCAGTACGGGGAACGGATAAGCCCAGGGGCTGATCGGCGCCGTGGTGAAGCTCACCAGAACATGACCGTCCCGCAGCGTCCCGAGGCTGACGGGCCACTTGATGGTGTTGGTCAGCGCGACGGCCCGCGACCGCGCGGCTTCGATCAGCAGCGGCGCGCCGTTGAAGCCGGAGGCGAGCGAAACGACCTTGGAAGTGACGCTGTAGCCGCCGACGAAATTGTCGCGCACCACATAACCTTCGCTGATCAGGGTTTCGAGCATCCGGACGATCGTCGGCTTGGAAAGCCCCGTCACCTGATGCAGCGAGCCTATCGTGGCAATGCGCTGCGCATTGAGCGCCTGCAACAGCAGGAGAACCCGGCGCGCGGATTCGACAGGGGCATAGGAGGCCTTGTGTTCGTCGACGCTGCCACGCAATGAATTCGCCCTGCAATGAAGATCGTTGTATTTCGGCAGCTGGGGAGATTTGGCCGGCCTCTCCTTCAACTCGCTATCGAACATTCAGAACTCCTCCCAGAATTCCTCTGCACCGGTCTCCCAACCGATGCCTGAATGAAAGGTAGTCCCGACCCATCGGCTGCGCCAGAGGCTTCTTGATCCATTTCAAGGGATGAAATGCCGGAGGTCAGCTTTGTGGTCGCCGGAAAGCAAGCACGACGAGGCCAGAATAACAGGCGGCCAGCACGGCCACGCCGACAACGGGGATGGCCATACCCACGAAAGTGGCCGCCGTACCGATGAGAAAACTGCCGACCGCCGGCCCGCCCCGGATGATCATGCTGTAGATTCCCATCACCCGGCCCAGCTTGCCCGGCTCGCTTTCCATCTGCAGCAAGGCCTGGCCGGCGATCCCCGCATACATGTTTGCAAAGGACATGCAGAAGATGGCGATGAGGGCGATGTGAAAGCTGGGCGTCAGCGCGAGCGCCGCAAGGGCGGCCGTTGCGCAAAGCGCGGCAAGCGCGATCCCGAAAGCGCCGCGCGTACCCGGCGGCCGCGAGAGCGTTATGGCGCCGGACACCACCGAACCGAAAGCGGAAGCCGCCATCAGTCCGACAAAACCGTCTATGCCTCTCCCGAACAAGGCATCGGAGACGGCCGGCAGCATCTGCAATATCCCGTTGACGCTGATGCCGGTCATCCCCATCAACCCAAGCGTGGCAAGCAGGCTTTTGTCGCCGAGCACATAGCGGAAGCCGTCGGCGGTTCCCGCTCCCCGCACGACGCCGGGCGGCCGATCGACGCCTTTCTGCACCCGAATCACCGCGAGCGCATAGGAGAAGAAGGCGATCGCCACGGCACTCGCTGCAAATGTGACGCCCACATTGATTTCGCTGATCAGCACGCCGGCGATGATCGGGCCGACGAAACGGGCCAGATTGAAACTCAACGCATTCAAGGCGACGGCGGCATGCAGATAGTCGGGCGGCACGATCTCCCGGATCAGCGACAGCCGCGCCGGCTGCTCCAGGCTGCCGGAAATCCCCAGCACCAGGGTCAGCCCGAACAGCACCTCCACCGTGGTCAGCCCGAGCCAGGAGAGCACTGCAAGCGCCACGGATTGCAGGATGGCGACCGACTGGGCGGACCGCAGCACCTTGATCTTGTCATGCGCATCCGCAAGCGAACCGGCAAAGCTGCTGAGAAAGATCGAGGGCAGCATGTCGGCAGCCGCGATCAGCCCCAGCCAGAAAGGCGATTTGCTGAGCTCCCAGGCGAGCCAGGCGACACCGATCTTCTGCATCCACATGCCGAGGACAGATACGATGCTGCCGATGGCGAAACGGCGGTAATGCAGGTCCTTCAGAGCAAGCAACGGATTGTAGCACCCGACCTTTGCAACCTTCATGGACACAACCGGGAGAAATGGAAACTCGGCAGGCGTTGCAAGTTTCACCTATGGACATCGGAGCGGATGGTGGGCGGCGGCCCGCCAGACGGCTCGCACCCCGATGAAATAGACCGCCGGACAACCGGTGGTCCACCTCCACCGCCTGGCGATTTCAAGGCATGAAACACAATCGACGCCATTGACCGGATCGCGCGCCGGCCCGGGTCAGACGATCAGTCATCCTCTGCGAACACGACCTTGCGACGGCTGCGGATCGCCGGAAACAGCACGGCGAAGAGCGTTACCGCCGAGATGAGCAGCAGGCCCGCGGTGATCGGCCGATGGAAGAAGGCGAGCGGATTGCCGTCGGCAAGCAGCATGGCGCGGCGCAGATATTCTTCCAGCATCGGTCCGAGGACGAAGCCGAGCAGCAGCGGCGCGGGCTCGCAATCGAGCTTGGTCAGACCGTAGCCGACCACGCCGAACACCGCCATGACCACGAGATCGAACGGATTGTTGCCGACGCTGTAGACGCCGATCGCCGAGAAGCCGATGATCGCCGGGAAGAGGAGATGGTTGCGCACCGAGAGCAACCGCACCCAGAGCCCGACGAGCGGCAGATTGAGGATCACCAGCATCAGGTTGCCGATCCACATCGAGACGATCACGCCCCAGAAGAGCACCGGCTTCTCGTTGACGAGATTGGGACCCGGCGCGACGCCCTGAAGCATCAGGGCGCCGATCATCAGCGCCATGATGGCGTTCGAGGGAATGCCGAGCGTCAGCATGGGAATGAAGGAACTCTGCGCGCCCGCATTGTTGGCCGATTCCGGTCCGGCGACACCCGCGATCGCGCCGTGGCCGAACCGTTCCGGATGGCGCGACAGCTTCTTTTCCAGCGCGTAGGACGTGAACGAGGAGAGCATGGCGCCGCCACCCGGCAGAATACCCAGAATGGAACCCAGCCCCGTGCCGCGCACGATCGGCCCGGCCGATTCCCTGATATCGGCCCAGGACGGCATCAATCCGGTCACCCGCGTGGTCAGCACGTCGCGTTCCTGTTCTTTCTCGTCTTCCAGCCCCCGCAGGATTTCGGCGATTGCGTAGACACCCGAACCGAACGCGATGATCGGAATGCCGTCCGCCAGATCGAGCGTACCGAGCGTCAGGCGCATGCTGCCGGTGTAGACGTCCGTTCCGACGCACCCGAGCAGCAGGCCGAGCACGATCATCACGAGGCCCTTCAACACCGAACCATGCGCCAGCGCGATCGAGGCCACGACGCCCAGCACCATCAGCGCAAAATAGTCGGACGGGCCGAAGCTGAGAGCGAGCGAAGTGAGCGGCACGGCAAAGAGCGCGATGACCAGCGTGGCGACGCAACCGGCGAAAAAGGAGCCGATCGCGGCGATGGCGAGCGCCGCCCCCGCCCTGCCCTGACGCGCCATCTGGTAGCCGTCGATGGCTGTCACCGCAGATGTCGCCTCGCCGGGCAGGTTGATCAGGATCGCAGTGGTGGAACCGCCATACTGGGCGCCGTAATAGATGCCCGCCAGCATGATCATCGAGGCTTCCGGTGCAAAACCGAATGTCACCGGCAGCAGGATGGCGATCGTGCCGAGCGGCCCGATCCCCGGCAGAACGCCGACGGCGGTGCCGAGCAGGCAGCCGATGAAGCAGAACATCAGGTTGGAAGGTTCGAGAACCGCCCCGAAGCCGAGCGCGAGATTGGCAAAGATATCCATGGCGTTTCTAACCCGTGATCAGGTCGCCCCAGAGGGGGATCGGCAGGTTCAGGAGGTAGTGGAACACCGCGACGCAGAAGACGGTGAAACCGGCGGAAAGCAGGAGAGACTGCCGCAACGTGGCGAAACGGCTGGCGAAGCTGGAGAAGAAGATCGTCAGCGCGACGGCGGCGACCAGCCCGAGCGACTGGATCGTCGCGGCGAAGACGAGCGGAGCTCCCAGCACCAGGACGGACGATTTGATGGAGGCGAACCTGAGCGGCAAAGCCCCGGATGAAATCGGCGTGAAGGCGACGGCCAGGGCCAGGAACCCCAGCACGATCGACAGCACGACCGGAAAGAATCCTGCCCCCATCTCCGCCGCCGTGCCGATGCTCAGCGTACGATAGGCATAAATGCCGACAGCCACGCTGAAACACACGAAGATGGCTGCAAAGGTGACGTTCCGGCGACTGAGCGCGTGCTCCTCCGGCTGTCTCGTCTCGATGCTCATGCTGTTCTCCTCCTCGACGGCATTTCGATCGGTCTTACGCTGACGCTAGCCTTGATCCCGCTGCACCGCCCCTGACAACAGGCTCTCCCGCACATGCGCCGGCATGGTGGTCGTCGGCTCCTCCCCCTTGAAAAGTTGGGTGAAGGTCTTCGACCGGATCTTCCAGCGGCCCTCCGCATCGCGCACCAGCACTTCGTAAACCTCCGAAATGCTGTTGGGCGCGCTGACCGGCAGGACGGGCAGGCCGTCGACCGCATAGATCGTCATGATGTACCTGATCGTCGCCCGGTCCGCGCTCTCGATCGAGATCATCGGATTGTTGATGAGGTGACGTGCGACGCGATCGCCGCGGCTGCGGCGCCAGCCGTAGAACGCCTTGATCTGTTCACGGCCGACGAAGGCGGAAGGACCGGAGCCGAACACGCCATCCTCGGCAAACATCATATGCGCGTGCGCACCCCAGTTGGTATCGACCTCGTTCCAGTATTCGGTGACGAAAGACAGAACCTCCGCCCTGACTGTCAGTTCCGTTAATGCATTCATTTGCGGTTCCAGCCGTTACATGAAGTAGAGTTCGAGCGCGTTGCGCCCGCCGATGCGCCGCCGCATGGCGGGGTCGGGCACCCATTCGGAAAGCGCCGCCACGGTCTCTCCGTAGGTGACGCGGTTTTCGTAAGCGGCAAACGGCCAGTCGCTTGCCCAAACCAGCCGTTCCCCGCCGGTGCGCTTCACAAGCTCCTGCGCACAGTCCATGGCCGCCGAAAGCGGCTTGAACCGGTAGCCCGCCGAAAGCTTGACCCAGGTATTGCCGCGGTCGATCGCATCGAGGACCAGCCGGAAGCCCGGATCGTCCACACCCTTGCCGGCCTCCGGCATGCCCATATGGTCGATCACCATGCGCGCACCGGCCGCCTCGATCTCCCGCATCATCGCCGGCAGGCGATCCGCCCGTTCGATCAGGTGGACATGCCAGCCGAGATCGGCGGCCCGCCGCAGCAGCCGGCGATATTCCGGTGACGCGATATCCGGCGCCTCGGCAAGCGTCCGCCACATCAGCCTGATTCCCACGAAACCGTCGTCCCGCATCCGCTCCAGTTCGTGGATGCCGACCGATGGAGAAACGATTGCCGTTGCCCTCAGACGACGGTATTTGCGCAAGGCATCGCGAACATGGTCGTTATACTCGCCATACAGGCTGGCGGCGGCAACGACGCCCAGCGCGATACCATGCCCGTCGAGCAGCCCGATCAGTTTCCCGACATCCGCATCTTCCGGCGGCTTGTGCCAGGCATCGGGCGCCAGCGGCAGGTTCGTCGTGTAGATGTGGAAATGCGCATCCACCAGCGGCGGTTCGCTATCCCTCTCAGCCATGCAGATGCGTCCCGAGCGTCGTGTGTTCATCCAGATCGAGCAGCCGGCGCGGATTGTCCCTGATCGCCCGCCGGATCTCCGTTTCGCCCAAGCCGACTTCCAGCCACCTCTTCAGCGCGGCCACATAATGGAGCCGCAGAGAACCGGCCGCCTCTTCCGGGTGCAGACCGAGTATGAGCCGGTCAGGATGTGCCAGCGCCAGTTTGGCCGCGAGTTCACGGTCAGGCCTCTGGCTTGCCGCCGAAATCATGATGCAGGCCCCCTGGCCCAGCATGGCATCCACGTCGCCCAGGCGCGCGCCGTTGTTGCGCATCGGGTCCACCGCCAGCAGCCGGTTCACCCCGCAAGCGGTGGCGGCCCCGAACAGTGCCAGCACTTCGCTTGCATGCAGGAACCCTGCCCCCAGAACGCCTCCCCTCACCGCGATGACTTCCAGCAGTTCCGGGAGTTCCGGCAGCACCCTGCCTCGGGCATCGACCACGCTCAGCGCCGGCCCGGCGCAGTCGAGCCCCACGGGAGGACGCGACGGCCAGCGCTGGCTCCTGAGGAAGTTTTCCGCCGAAAACGTCGGCATGTGCACCACCTTGCCCGCCAGCATCAGCGTATGCTCCACGGTATGGACGTTGAGGCCGCCGACAGCCATGTTCATCGCGACACTGCCGCACAACGTGATCGACGCGTCCTTGAAATCCGCGTCGGCCAGATAGGCCGCAATCGGCGCCGTGCAATAGTCATGGGCCTGCAGGACGACGGCCTTCATTCCCAATTTCCGAGCCTCGCTTGCGATTTCGATCGGATCGAGGCCGGTCGCCCGATGCGTCAGGCCCTCGAGATCGCATGCCATGTCGACCGCTCCGAAAAGCCAGCCGGCCAGCGTGTCGGCAGGCGCGCGCGATCGGGCAAGGACATCACTCGACATCGGATACACTCCCGGATCTTCTGGAATATGCCAATGCATCCACCGCTCTCATCCCCCCTCCGAGATGCCGCGGACCTATTCGCTCCGGATCTTGTATTTGGCGATGATATCCCGCCAGAGCGCTTCCTCGTCGACGACGATCTTGTGGAATGCCTCCGGCGTGGTCGGCGCGGCGATCTGGCCCGCCACGGCGAATTTCCTGATCGCATCTTCCGACTTCAGATATTCCGTGAGCACTTCGTTGATCTTCCTGACGATCGCGGGAGGCGTGCCCTTCGGGGCCATGATGCCGCCCCACGGCACGGCAACCAGATCCAGCCCCGCCTCCTTGAGCGTGGGAATGTCCGGCAGGATCTTGGCCCGGCTGGCGGAGATGACGGCGAGCGGCTTCAGCGTGCCGGCCTCGATGTGCTTGATATAGGCATCGCCGAGATAATCGACGGAGAGATCGACGCTGCCCGAAAGCATGTCCGTCACGATCGGCGGGCTGCCTTTGTAGCTGACGAGCTTGATGTCGATATCGGCCATGTCCATGATCGCGGTCTCGATCATGTGGCCATAGGAGCCGATGCCGTTGTTGCCGGCACTCACCTGCGAAGGATGTTCCCTGGCGTAGGCGATCAAGTCCTTGAGATTGTCTGCCGGAAAATCCTTGCGGGCCACCAGCACCATGTCGCCGACGGAAAACTGGATGATGTGCTCGAAATCCTCCAGCGGCTTATACGGAAGACCCGGCATCGTGTTGGTAAAATTGGCCGCCGGTCCCGGATAGGCGGTCACCAGCGTATAGCCGTCCGGCTTCTGCCGCGCCGCATAACCGGTGCCGATGGCGCCGCCTGCACCCGGCTTGTTCTCGACGATAACCGTCTGGCCTACGCCTTTTTCAAGCGCTGCGGCGACCAGCCGCGCCAGGTAATCGCTGCCGGCCGCGAAAGCGTGGACCAGGGTGATCGGCTTGTCCTTCGGCCATTCTCCCGCCAGGCCGGCACCGCTCGTCGCGCTGACGCCCGCAAGCGCCAGCAAGGCAATACTGATGGATCTCAGTATCTTGCGCATCGTTTCTCCTCCCTCATGCCGGGTGGCGCTTCCAGCTTCTTGTCCCGGTCGGCAACGGATCATAATCGAAACCTCGGCCTCGGCCATTGCGGCAAGGCATCTGTTTCAACCCTTGAAATAAGCTGCGGCACCCCATGGCTTGACTGACGCCAGGTCATCCTTTGGGGGCAGTCGATGCCGCTGCAGCATAACCACGACCACCAGACCGTCGATACTTTGCTGCGCGGCGCGGTGGATCTACATTGCCACAGCGGTCCCTCGGTCATGGGCCGCAAGGTCAACCATGCAGAGGAGATCGCCGAGGCTGCAGCGGCCGGCATGCGCGCCGTCCTGATCAAGGATCACTTCTATTCGGCAACCCCGGTGCTGGAACTCATCAAGCGCCACCGCCCCATCGACAGCGAGTTGGAAATCCTCTCCGGCGTGCGGCTCAACAATGCTCTCGGCGGACTGAACCCGAGGGCCGTCAAGGTGGGTCTGAACATGGGCGCGCGACTGGTCTGGATGCCGACGCTTTCCTCCTCCAACCATCTGAGGACCGCACACGACTACGATCTGGCCGGCAAGCTCGGAATGCTGCCGCCGGAGGGCCTGAGCGTACTGACGGTCAACGGCGTCCTGCGCGACGAGGTCAAGGAGATCATAGACATCATCGCCGAGCACGACGCCGTCCTCTGCGGCGGCCATCTGCATGTCAGCGAAATGTACCCGCTGTTCACGGAGGCGAAAAAGCGCGGCGCCGGGCGCCTGCTCGTCTCGCATCCAACCTTCTGGATCGACGCCGACCTTGCCGACCTGCGCGAGCTCGCCTCTATGGGGGTCCATCTGGAGCACTGCGCCTGCATGCTGATCGACTGTCCGTCACGCCAGTTCACCGCCGAGGAACTGCACGATTATGTGAAGGCCGGCGGCCTGGAACAGACCATCCTCGGCTCCGACCTCGGCCAGCCGATGAACCCGCGGCCCGTGGAGGGATTTCGCTCCGTCATCAAACTCTGCCTCGACAGCGGCTTCACACCGGAAGAGACGCGGCGAATGACCTCATCGAACGCCTGCTCGCTCATGGGAATTCGCCCCTCCAGGCATTGAATCGATCACCCGCGACTTGAATGGTCGCGAGAGCCCTGCCGTACGGCGTGACAGCGGCCCCTCGTTACCTTGAGGACTTCGAACCGGCAAAGGGAAAACTTGAAGCCCCCGCCCCTGCAAGTTTGGACTTGAACGCGTCGTTTCGGTCTTTGATAGCCCGAAAGATCTGCAGCAAAGCGGTCACGCTCCCCGGCTCCTCGGTACAGACCCGATCCTGGTAGAGAGCCATGTCGGCAAAATCCTGGTTGTTGAACCAGTAGATCTCGGTTTCGCCGTTGGAATGTGGAGATAAATTTTCCGCTTGTTCGCCCAGATATACGTGAGGCGGAAGAATTCTCATTCTCTCCTTGGCAAGTTTGATGAACTTGCGCTCAAACGCTTCCGCCGTCCTCATCTTCCAGGTGCCGATCTTGTTCCAGTTCCGACAATTACCCAGCGGCGGCGTGCTCTTGCCCTTATAACGCCAGCCATCGACTATGGACCGGAACCGATCCTGATTGCCGGCGGAAAATCCAAGCTTGAAGACGTAGATTGAGGGGTCCAGAGTATAGGCCTTTCGGGCGATGCAATCGGAAAACAATGCATAGACGAAGGGCCCCGAAATATTCGCAAACGGCGAGGAACTGCTGGAATATTTGATGAGCTTACACTGAAGGCAGGTCATGGGCCGACAGTGGAAAATTTACGAGAGCATGTCAACGAAACGGATCGATACGCCCAATTGGCATGGCTTCGGGCCTGATCCGAAGCTGGCGCCCGATCCATACCGAGCCGTCGGGGCCGGATGATAAAAACCGCCCGCGCGTTTCGGTATCCCACACCCGAAGCGATTGCGGCCTTTCCGTCTCCATCGCCCGCTGACGGAAAAAGTGCCCTCGCCAGTCGATACGACCGGCGAAGACGTTTGCCTTTCGCGATTATCGTTCCAGGGCGAACGTGACGTTGACCATGACCGTGTAGGTGTTCTCGCCGGTCGCGACGGGAACCGCCTCGGCCGCCATATCCTTGGCCATTGCCATGCGCATCATCGGTTGCGGCGTGGGGCGGACGGCATTTTCACTGATCTCAAGGACGCGCCCGAGCTTGACTCCTGCCGCTTCCGTCAACGTCTTCGCCTTGGCGAGCGCTTCCGCGACCGCGGCCTTGCGCGCCTCGGTCATGGCTTCGTCCGGCTTGTCGTTGGTGAAGACGATCTGGCCACCCTGGTTGACGCCGAGCTTGACCGAACGGTCGATGAGGCCGCCGAGCTTCTGGAGGTCGCGGACCCGCAATGTGAGCGTGTTGGCGACTTCGTAGCCGACGATCTGCGGCGGCTCGGTGATACCGTTCTTCGGCTCGGAATGGCGATATTGAGGATAGATGGAAAAATTGCTCGTCTGGATATCCCGGTCGGCGATGCCTTCGGCCTTCAGGGCTGCGAGCACTTCCTTCATGGCCGTGCTGTTGGCCGAGAGCGCGGCCTCGGCCGTTTCCCCGTTGCGAACGACTGAAAGCGTCAGGATCGCCATATCGGGCGCGACCGAGGCTTCTCCTTCACCCGAAACGCTGATGATGGGATCGCGGGGGCGGGGCTCCTGGGCCGATGCCTGGCCGGCCGTGGCGGCTATTGCGCCTGCAAAAAGGGTTGCCAGGACGAGACGCGACGATGAAAGCGCAAGGCGCATATGGATGTTCTCCCGGATCTGTTCGGGCGGCAGGGGATTTCTCGGCTCCATCCTGCCGCGATGTTGGTTTTGCCTCATGCGCACACACGCCGGACGAGAATCAACCCGGCATTTGCACATGGGCAGGATCTTACGTGCCGGCTGATTGTGAAGCTATTGCGGCAACGACTTGTAGCTTTTGGGGAATTGCGCTAGAGCGACCGTGGAGGGAAGGCGAACCATTGCGCCTTCCCTTGCCTTATGGCGGGCCTGTAGCTCAATGGTTAGAGCCGGCGGCTCATAACCGCTTGGTTGGGGGTTCGAGTCCCTCCGGGCCCACCATTCTATTGTCGATGTCATCAATCGACGCCCTTTAGCGGCGGATCACCGGGCAGCCGCGAACGTTGCCGAAAACCACACGGTCCCGGCCACGCCATCCGAAGCCGACGACGGTAACGGTGCGGCGGGAGACGTCGACGACGCGGGTGCGGCGAAGGCCCATGCGGCTGGCCTTCTGCTCGGCGAGCCGCGGAGCGCAACCGGGGCGCGGCCGGGGCGCGGGCCGCCAGCGATGATCGGGACGCCAGTGGCGGTCGCGGTCGTGGTCCCGATATTGGACGTAGACGCCGAGATCCGAACCTGCGGCGGCTGCGGTCGGCGCCGTCGCGGAAAGGCCGGTGAGCGCGATAAGAGCTGCGATGCCGGCTTTGACGATCATGCTGGTCATGGGTGCTTGTCCGAAACCAGGCCGGAAATTCCGGGCCATAAAGTTGTTTATCTCGCCTTTCCGGCGATTGTCGCGACCCTAGAGGCCCGCATCTGAACAAGGTCCGAATCCATCATTCAGCACTCGTTCATATCCGGCTCATGGAGACAGATGAAGAACCACCTGCCGGACATGTGGATGGTCCCGATGCTCGAAGAGATAGATGCCCTGCCAGGTGCCGAGCATCAGCCGCCCGCCGTTGACGGGCACGCCCAGAGAGACGGCGTTGAGCGCTGCCTTGATATGGGCCGGCATATCGTCCGGTCCCTCGGTCGTGTGCGTCACCCAGCGCATCTGCGGGTCGTCCGTCGGCGGCACGAGACGGGAGAAGAACGTCCCGAGATCGCGGCGCACGTCCGGATCGGCGTTTTCCTGAATGATCAGCGAGCAGGACGTGTGCCGCACGAAAACCGTCAGCAGCCCCTCTTCCACGCCCTGGCGGCGCACGAAATCCTGCGCCGCCCCGGTGAATTCATAGAGCCCCTGGCCGCGGGTGGAGATCGAGAACACGGTCTGGGGCATGAAAGTCCTTTCGAAGACGCACCTGAGGGGAACGGCACCTTACCGATGGATCAGAGTTCCAGAAAACTCTGGAAACCGCCATAGATCATCCGCTTGCCGTCGAAGACCTGCTTCCATTCGTCGCCGGCAAGCCGCGGATCGACCATCACCTTTCCGTTGATCTCGTCGCGGCGCGCGCGGCTTTCATAGGTGATCCAGGAAAAGATGACGACTTCATCCTCCTTGGCCTGCACCGCGCGCGGAAACGACGTGAGTTCCCCATAAGGCACATCGTCGGCGACGCATTCCACATAGTCGATTGCGCCATTTTCCTTCCAGACGCTCCCCGCAAGACGCGCCATCTCCTTGTAGCGCTCCAGATTGGCCTTCGGCACCGCCAGAACGAACCCATCGACGTAATGCATGGTCAGTCCTCCTTGTTGCATGAACGAACATAGGACGGACGAGCAAAGCCACAACCGACAGGACAGCCGGATTTTTTTCATCCGGCCGTCCGCGAGGATACGCTTCCGGGATGCCCCTCAGACGGATTGCTCGATGGAATCGACGCGATCCGGGTAGAAGGCGAGATGCTCGCGGATGCCGGCCACCGGTTCGTAGGGTTCCTCGTAGGACCACACGGCATTCCTCGACCGCTGGCCGCCCAATGGAATGCTGAAATAGGAAGCGTCGCCCTTGTAAGGGCAGTAGCTCTGGCGGTCGCTCCGCTGGAGGAGCGACATATCGACATCCTCACGCGGTATGTAGTGCACCGGCGGGTAGGATGCCTCCCGCAACGTCAGCGAATTGATGCTGTCCGCGATTACCCTGCCCCCGAGCTTCACCACCGCCCTTGCCGGATTGTGTTCGACGGTGATCGGATGATCGGGACCCGGTAACTTCTGCGCTTGCGTGACCATGGCTCGTCCTTTCGGTTCAGGACGCATGATCTAGGGCGCGGAAGCCTGCGACCAAGCGGTAGAAGCGGAATGCTCCGGCCGCGAAAGCGAACAATGGCTCTCGTTCAGAATGTCGTGATGACGCTGATGCCGGGCGTTTCGGCCCTGTCCATCGTCATCAGCGCCGACACTGCGTCCTCGAGGCCGATCCGTTTGGAAATGAGCTGTTGCGGCTTCATCCTGCCACTCTTCAGCATCGCCAGCATGGCATCGTAACGCCATGCCTGCATGCCATGGCTGCCATAGATCTCCAGCTCGTGGCCGATCACCTGCGCCATCGGGATCGCCGGCGTCGCGTGCTCGCCGAGCATCAGCCCGACCTGGACATGGCGGCCGCGGCGGCGAAGGTTCTTGATCGAGTTGAAACAGGTGACCGGATGGCCGAGCGCGTCGATCGAGACATGCGCGCCACCCATGGTGATCTCGCGCACCGCCTCTACGACATCCGGCACCGAGCTTGCGTCGATCGTCGCGACAGCGCCGCACTGGCGGGCAAGCGCCAGCTTGTCCTCGGCAAGGTCGATGCCGATCGCATTGGCTCCAAGCGCCGTGGCGATCATGATCGCGGAAAGGCCGACACCGCCGCAGCCATGTACGGCGACCCAGTCTCCCGGGCCGGTGCGGGCCTGGTCCGCAACCGCGCGGAAGGACGTCGCAAAACGGCAGCCGAGGCTTGCGGCGGTCGCATCGTCGATCTCGTCCGGCAGATGCACGAGATTGGTATCCGCATAGTCGATCGCCACATAGTCGGCGAACGAACCCCAGTGGGTGAAGCCCGGCTGGAACTGGTTGGGGCAGACCTGCTGGTTGCCGGAATGGCATTCGGCGCAATGCCCGCAGCCGGAAACGAACGGCACGGTCACACGGTCGCCCACCTTGAAGCGCATGACGCCCTTGCCGGTGGCGACAACCTTTCCGGCCAGCTCATGGCCCGGCACATGCGGCAGGCGGATATCGGGATCGTGCCCCATCCAGCCATGCCAGTCGCTGCGGCACAGCCCCGTCGCGCCGACCTTGACCACCACGCCGCCGAATGTCGGCTCCGGATCGGGAAGGTTTCGGATTTCCGGCGCCTTTTCAAAGGCATCGTAGAACATGGCTTTCATGGCGGGCCTCTTGGACAATGTGGCCGCAGCATAGTCGGCGCGGCAGGGCGATCAACTAGGTGTTCGCCCCTATCGCCCGTGCGCGCGAATGACTTTCAGGAAGGCGTCGCCATAACGCTCCAGCTTCGATTGCCCGACACCGGAAATGCCGAGCAGCGCCTCCCGGCTTGTCGGGCGCTCCGTCGCGAACGCGACCAGCGTCGTGTCCGGGAAGACGACATAGGGCGGCACGGAAAGCTCCCTGGCGATCGCCGTCCGGGCCGCGCGGAGCGCCTCGAAAAGCTCCATGTCGGCACCCTCCAGCCGAGACTTGGCGTTCGCCGAACCTGGGGAGGCGCTTCGCGCCGCCTTGCCGGTTGTCGGGCGGTCCTTGCGGAAGCGAACCTCCCGCTCGCGCCTGAAGACCGCACGGGCCTCGGGCTCCAGCTTCAGCGCGCCGAAGGCACCGTGGTCGACGCTGACGAGGCCGGCGGCGAGGAGCTGGCGATAGACCGATTGCCAGGTCTTGGACGGAATATCCTTGCCGACGCCGAAGACCGGCATGTCGACATGGCCGAAGCGGGTCGTCTTTTCGTTCCTGGTGCCGAGCAGCACGTCGATCAGATGGCCGGTGCCGAAACGCTCCCCCGTCCGGTAGATCGCCGCCAGCGCCTTGATGGCCGCCTCCGTCCCGTCCCAGGTCTCGACCGGCTTGAGGCAGGTGTCGCAATTGCCGCACTGGCCCGCATGGGCCTCGCCGAAATGCGCAAGGATCGCCTGCCGGCGGCAGCCGGGGGTTTCGCAGATGGCAAGCAGCGCATTGAGCTTGGCGCGTTCGACGCGCTTGATATCGTCACCCGACGTGCCTTCGTCGATCATCCGGCGTCGCTGGATGACATCCGCCATGCCATAGGCCATCCAGACGTCGGAAGGCAGCCCGTCCCGCCCGGCCCGGCCGGTTTCCTGGTAATAGGCCTCGACGGAGCCGGGCAGATCGAGATGCGCGACATACCGCACGTTCGGCTTGTCTATTCCCATGCCGAACGCAACGGTCGCGACCAGGCAGAGGTCTTCCTCCTTGAGAAAGGCATCCTGGTTGGCGTCGCGCACGCCACGGTCCATGCCCGCGTGATAGGCGAGCGCGCGAACGCCCTGCCCGTTCAGCCATTCGGCCGTATCCTCCACCTTGGCGCGCGAGAGGCAGTAGACGATGCCGCTCGAACCCTTGTGGCGCGTCAGGAAGCGCAGAAGCTGCTGGCGCGGCTGGTCGCGTTCGACGATCTCATAGGCAATGTTCGGGCGGTCGAACGAGGTCGTGAAAACCTCCGCCGAGTGCAGGGCGAGCCTGTCGATGATGTCTTCGCGGGTATGCGGATCGGCCGTCGCCGTCAGCGCGATGCGCGGCACGCCGGGATATTGTTCGGCAAGCTGGCCGAGCTCACGATATTCCGGCCGGAAATCATGCCCCCACTGAGAGACGCAATGCGCCTCGTCGATCGCAAACAGCGCGATCCTGGCATCGCCGATCAGCTCCCTGAAGCCGGGCGTGACGACGCGCTCGGGCGTCACGTAAAGGAGATCGAGATCGCCGCCGGCAATCGCCCGGCGGACATCGACAAACTCCTCGCGCGTGAGAGATGAATTGAGCGCCGCCGCACGCACGCCGAGTTGCTTCAACGCCTCCACCTGGTCGCGCATCAGCGCGATCAACGGCGAGATGACGATGCCGGTGCCATCGCGGCAAAGTGCCGGAATCTGGAAGCAGAGCGACTTGCCGGCCCCGGTCGGGAACAGCACGACCGCATCGCCGCCCGACACGACCCGATCGACGACGGCGGCCTGTTTGCCCCGGAAGGCGGAATAGCCATAAACCCGCTTCAGGACGGCAAGCGGGTTTTTCACGCCTTGATTGTCAAACAGGGGATCGGCGCTGCTCTGGGTCTGTGGCATGGAATCGCTTTCGTGGAAGACCCGCATTATGCACGGATGGGGCGGCAGCGGCGAGCATTGCAGCATCGGCCCGAAAATCGGAATCGATTTTCGGAAAGCACGATGCGTCGATTCAATAGGTTAGAGCGCCGTGCGTCCGAAAGGACGCACGGCGCTCCAGAGGCCGAACTCGATATCGACATGGGGACGAATACCGGAGGAGGACATCGCGGCGGTGCGTTCTTTGATCCGCGAAACGAGGGGCCTGCCCGGTTCCCGGATTGCCTGAGGCAGCGAGGAGGAGACCCAGCGACATCCGTCATCATCCACTCAGAATTCCGGAAAGCCGCGCTTGCGCCACTCCCCCTGCGGCACAGGAGCGCCGATATCGAATGCGAAAGAAAGAACCCTGGTCGCCTCTTCGTTCACCTCGCACCTGAAGCTGAGATCGTACCATTGCGCGCTGGCCCGGAAAGCGCCGCGCTTCACCTCGAGAACCGTGCCCTTCGGCAGGCGATAGGCCGGTAGCAGTTCCGGCCGGTAGGATGGGGAGGCATGCCGGAGCTGTTCCCGCAATTCGGTTGCGCAGAGCTGGCCGGCGCGCACGCCGCGCGGCACGTTGCCCATCGCCGTCGTCGCCATGACATCGCCCGTTTCGCTTTGCGAAAACAGCGTCTTCGCCTCCGTCATCTCGGCCGGCTTCTCGGAAACCGGCGCCTTTGACGGTTCTTTCGTCGCCGAAGCCGCAGGCGGCGGTGTCACGATATCCATATGCGTGGAATCCGGCAGGGTTTCCGAAATGGCATCGTTCCGCTGCGGATTGGCTGCCGCGACATCGACCTCCGGCACATTGACATCGTCCGGCACCGGATTGGCGGGTGGCGTCTCCGCTGCGACCGGCTCCTCGGGTGACGATTTCGGCTGCTCGGCGGTTTCGCCATCCGGCCGGGTTTCGGCAGGCGGCGTTGCCGCCTCCTGCGGGGCGTTGCCGGCTTCGGATTTCCGCGGCCCGCTATCCTTTTCACCGAATTCGAAGACGGGGCGAAGCACCGGCAACGGCTGCCCCCGCCCCTGCTCGTTCCCGGGCGGCGGTTGCTGCGCCGCCTCTTCCTGCTGTGCGGGAGGCGGCGGTTCCGGCTGCTGTTTTGCCTCCTCCTCGGGCGGCTGGGGCGATGGCGGCGGCGCCTCCTTTTGAGCCTCTTCCGGTTTCTGCTCAGGCGGAGGTGGCTCTTCCTTCTTCGCCTCCTCCTTGGGCGCTTCCTCCGGTTTCGGCTTCTCCACCGCTTGCTCGGCTTCTTCGGGAGGCGGAACGATCTCGACGCTCACGCTCTCCTCCTTCTGCGGCTCCGAAAAATCGAGGGGCAGATGAAAGAACAGCGCGCCCGCGAAAACGGCATGTATCAGGATCGAAGCCGGAATGCCCCACCCCCTGTCGCTGCGCTTCTCGTCATGTTCGTCTGCCATGGTTGCCGATGTAAGATGGAAGGGCGGCGGGATCGAGTCCCATCTGCTCAAAACAGAACAATTTCCTGCAGCCTCGCTTGCCCGCTCTCATCGGCGCCACCCGCCAGCCCTTCCCTTCCCGCATTCCAGCCATGTCCCGATCGCATTGCAAAGAAACCTACCATCCGGTATGTTTAAACCATGTCGGAAGCACACAGGCGCGAGAAACAGCCGGAGCAGGTGCGGCGATCCCTCCTGGACCACGCGGCGCGATGCGCCGTGGACGAGGGATTGGCGAGCCTCACCTTGCAGGCGGTCGCCGATGCGGCATCGGTCACCAAGGGCGGCCTGCTGCACCACTTCCCGAGCAAGCAGGCGCTGATCGAGGCGGTCTTCGAGGACATGCTTAGAAAGCTGGACGAAGAGATCGAGCGGCTGATGGCGGAAGACGCCGGGGACCGGGGGCGGTTCACCCGCGCCTATGTCGAGGCCTTTTTCCAGGTGACGCGCGACGGCGCGAAGAGCCCCTGGGCGGCGCTGTCGATCTCCTGCATGACCAATGCAAGGCTGCGCGCGCTCTGGTCGGACTGGATGCGAAGGCGGCTTGAACGCCATGCCGGGACGGACAGTCATCCGATCTTCAAGCTGGCGCGCTATGCGGCTGATGGCATCTGGCTCGCCAACCTCACGGAAGCGGAAGGCATACCGGCGCACGAACTGGCCGGACTTCGCGACCGCCTGAAACGAATGACACAAGAAGAGGGACAAGAATGAACCCCGCCCTGCTCACCTACGGCTCGCTTGCCGGCGCCATCGTGCTCGAAGTCATCGGCACGACCTTTCTGCAGCAGAGCCAGCAGTTCACCCGGGCGCTGCCGACGACGCTGATGGCGCTCTGCTACACCATCGCCTTCTATCTGCTGTCGATCGCGCTTCGCACGCTGCCCGTCGGCATCGCCTACGCGATCTGGAGCGGGCTCGGCATCGTGCTGATCTCCGCCGTCGGCCTCGTCCTCTTCCGCCAGACGCTCGACACCGCCGCCATCATCGGGCTCGGCCTGATCATCGCCGGCGTGGTGGTGGTGAACGTGTTTTCGAATACGGTCTCTCACTGACCGGATCTTCCCCTCTTGGGCACGCTCTTGCCAGCGGGCCGTTTTCCGACTAGGGAACGGTCCGCTGGCGGCCGCCAGCCGTAAGCGTATGACGTGAAGCAACGCATCCCACCCAGGTCGTCGAGCCGTCGATCGAACATGGATGCAAGACCGGTTGCGACCGACCACGTCAGAAAGAAGAATCATGAAACTTACGCGCCTGCCCGCACGATACGCGGGCATTCTCATGCCGATGATCCTGTCCATCCTGATGACATTCGTCGTTTCAGGCGTAGCCACCGTCAAGAATCTCGGCTTCGGTTCCGGACTGGTTCCAAATTGGATGTCCGCCTGGGCGCTTTCCTGGGTGATCGCGTTCCCAACGCTCCTGTGCGCCCTTCCCGTGACGAAACGGATCGTCCAGGCCCTGGTCAGGCCGGCCTGACCTCAAACAAAAAGACCCGGCCTGCCTTTGGCAAACCGGGTCTCCGATTCTTCGTCCGTGGAACCGCTCAGCTATCCAGGAAGCTGCGCAGCTTGCGGCTGCGGCTCGGGTGCTTGAGCTTGCGCAATGCCTTCGCCTCGATCTGGCGGATACGTTCACGGGTAACCGAGAACTGCTGGCCCACCTCTTCGAGCGTGTGGTCGGTGTTCATGCCGATGCCGAAGCGCATGCGCAGCACGCGTTCCTCACGCGGCGTCAGCGAAGCCAGAACGCGGGTCGTCGTCTCGCGCAGGTTCGCCTGGATGGCGGCGTCGATCGGCAGGAGCGCGTTCTTGTCCTCGATGAAATCGCCCAGATGGCTGTCTTCCTCGTCGCCCACAGGGGTTTCGAGCGAGATCGGCTCCTTGGCGATCTTCAGGACCTTGCGGACCTTTTCAAGCGGCATCGCGAGCTTTTCGGCCAGCTCTTCCGGCGTCGGCTCTCGGCCGATCTCGTGCAGCATCTGGCGCGAGGTGCGGACGATCTTGTTGATCGTCTCGATCATGTGCACCGGAATGCGGATCGTACGGGCCTGGTCGGCGATCGAACGGGTGATCGCCTGCCTGATCCACCAGGTGGCATAGGTCGAGAACTTGTAACCGCGACGGTACTCGAACTTGTCGACCGCCTTCATCAGGCCGATATTGCCTTCCTGGATGAGATCGAGGAACTGCAGGCCGCGGTTCGTGTACTTCTTGGCGATGGAGATGACGAGACGCAGGTTCGCCTCGACCATTTCCTTCTTGGCGATGCGCGCCTCGCGCTCGCCCTTCTGCACCATGTGCACGATACGGCGGAATTCCGAGATCGAGATACCGGTTTCCGTCGCCAGGTTCTGGATCTCCTGGCGGATATCGCGGATCGTCGTGTTCTCGGCGCGCGCGAATTCCTTCCAGCCGCGGGCGGCCAGATTGGCGATCGACTTCATCCAGTTCGGATCGAGCTCGGCGCCCTGGTACTGTTCCAGGAAGCTGTCGCGCTTGACGCCGTAGGATTCGGCAAGGCGCAGCAGGCGCCCTTCGTTCTGAACAAGGCGCTTGTTGATGTCGTAGAGCTGCTCGACGAGGCTGTCGATACGGTTCTGGTTCAGCGACAGCGACTTCACCGCCGTGATCAGCTCGTCCTTGAGCTCCTTGTAGCGGCGCTCCTGGGCGGACGACAGCGTGCCGGTCGCGGCAAGCCGCTGCTCGACCTGCTGGTCCTGCAGCTTGCGCAGCTTCTTGTACGTATCGGCGATCAGGTCGAGGGTTTCCATGACCTGCGGGCGCAGTTCCGCTTCCATCGCGGCGAGCGAGAGGCTGGACTCGTCGTCGTCCTCTTCCTCTTCCTCGATCGGCAGGCCCTCGCCGCCGACAGCGGTGATGTCGTCGTCGTTGGCGGCGGTCATGCGAGCCTTGCGGCTCTTTTCCTTCTCTTCCGCCGCCTTGCGGTCGGCCTCGATCTTTTCCGGGCTCTGGAACTGCGGCGCAGCCTTTGCCTCAGGTCCCGAATAGGTCGTTTCGAGGTCGATGATCTCGCGCAGCAGCGTCGTGCCTTCGTTGAGTTCGTCGCGCCAGATGATCAATGCCTGGAAGGTGAGCGGGCTCTCGCAGAGACCCGCGATCATCGTCTCGCGACCGGCTTCGATGCGCTTGGCGATGGCGATTTCGCCCTCGCGCGACAGAAGCTCGACGGAACCCATTTCGCGCAGGTACATGCGCACCGGATCGTCGGTACGATCGGTGGGTTCCTTCTTCTTGGCGGTCGCAAGCGCGGTGCTGGACGTGGTGGCGAGTTCGCCGCCCTCGTTGTCGTCACCGTCGCTGTCGCCTTCGTCCTCGTCACCGGCGGCGGCGTCTTCCGCCTCCTCGTCCTCAACGACGTTGATCCCCATGTCGGAGAGCATCGCCATCGTGTCCTCGATCTGCTCGGAGGTGACTTCCTCCGAAGGCAGGACCGAGTTCAACTCGTCCATGGTGACATAGCCACGTTTCTTGGCGGCCTTGATCATCTTCTTGACCGCGTCGTCAGAAAGGTCGAGAAGCGGACCGTCTTGCGTGCCTTCGCGTTCGTTATCTGCTTCTTCGTTTTCTTTGACTTTTGTTGCCATGTATTTCGTCGCTTTCCCTGAACGCCACGTTCGCCGCGCTTCGTGGCCATCGGCTCAAGCCGGTATTACCGCCTTCGCCGCGAATCACTGCTCAACACGTAACGGAATGACCTTTAATTCCCGATTACCATTCGGCGGCCGCTTTTGACGCAGGACCGTCCTGTCACAAGATCACCGGTCATGTTCGGTGCTATTGACCCACTCCGCCTATTCTGCCTTGAAATGGTGATTCCCACAAATTAACGTTCCGTCAAGCCTTTCCGGAGGCCATGCCCAGGAAAAGTGGAAAAACCCGATCAAAACGGGCCTAATAGGGGTACGTTCACCAGATTTAACCCGATATGTAGTCCGCATGCCCTGAAAGACAAGAGTTTGTGTCCACATAAAAGACACACCCTTCCGGGCGGCGTATCCGTCAGCGGGAGGCACCGTCATACTGGGTTACCGTCAGCGCCGTAAGGTCGATTTCCGGCACACATCTTAAATTGATCGCCGCCATTTCGGTTCCATTCGGCATGGCCGCCTCGCTGAAAGGCGCCACGCCGCAATGGGCACAGAAATAGTGGGCGATCACCTGCTTGTTGAAGCGGTAGGTGGAAAGGTCTTCGCGCGGCGTTTTGAGCTCGAACTGATCGCGCGGCACGAAGGCCAGCAGCACGCCCTTCCTTCTGCAGAAGGAACAGTTGCATTCCACCGCCTGATTGAATTCGCCCTCCGCCTCGAAGGCGATCCTGCCGCAATGACAGTTTCCCGAAATCCGCATGTAATTCCCCGGCCCCATCCGACTCACGCCGCGTAGATTAGGGCGGAACCGCCATTCGGCAAGTGCAGGCGCCGCAAATGATCCCGGCTCTCAACCGTGACTGACCGCAGCCCCCTTCACCCGGCCGGAAAGCACGCCGAAGCCGTCGATGATCGCTTCCTGGTTTTCCATGCGCAGGATTTCGAGCTGCACTTCCGAAAGCGCCCGCAAAAGCGGCTCGATCTCGCCCGCATCGCCCGCCTCGGTCGCCTGGGCGATCTCGCGCTCCAGCTCGATCTTCTGGAAACGCAATGCCTTGGTGCGCTTGTGAAGCGAAAGCGACTGGCGATAACCTTCGCGGGCATCCTCCGGCGCAGCCTCCTCCGTCGCCGTCCAGAGCCGGGCGTTGCGCACCTGCTGGTCGAGGGACTTCAGAACGGTGTCGAACCCCTCGGACACCAGCCGCCGCATCAGGTAATCGCGGGAGAGGTTTGCGCCGGCGGTGGCCGCCGCAGGCAGCATCGCGGACCAGAAGCGCTGCAGGTCGCGGTTCTCGAAATCGATCGCGGCGATCTCGTCATATTCCTCCAGCAGGAGCTGCGGATGGTTGACGATGGTGAGCGCAAGCACGCTTTCCCGCAGCGCCGGCAGTTCCCGATAGCCCCGCACGAGACCGGACCGTGCAAGCCGGTCGGATACCCCGACGCCCCGTCCCGCCGCGCGCGGCCCCTGCGGCGCGCCGCCCTGCCCCTGGCGGCCGCCGCGCTGAAAACCCTGCCGCCGCTCGTTGCCGCCTCTCGGCGCCGGCGAGAAGAAAGCATTCAACCGGTCGCGGATTTCCTGCTGGTAGTGGCGGCGGACGTTCTCGTCGGCGATGACCGCAACGATCTGCCGCAGCCGGGCCTCAAGCTCGGCGCGCTTTTCCGGCGTGTCGAAATGGCCCGAAGCCGCCTCGCGCTGCCAGACCATGTCGACGAGCGGCCTTGCTTCGGAAAGCACCTTGTCGAAGGGCGCACGGCCCTCATGCCTGACCAGATCGTCCGGGTCCTTGCCGTCCGGCAGAAGCGCAAAACGCACCGAACGACCGGGCTTCAGGAAAGGCAGGGCCAGATCGGCTGCCCGGCTTGCCGCGCGCAGCCCCGCGCCATCGCCGTCAAAACACAGGACCGGCAGCGGCGAGATCTTCCACAGCAGGTCGAGCTGGTTTTCGGTGAGCGCCGTCCCGAGCGGGGCAACGGCATTCTCCACGCCCGCCTGATGGAGCGCGATCACGTCCATATAGCCCTCGACGGCGATGATCGTGGCGCCCTCCCCGCTCCGTCCGCCGGTCGCCTGCGCCGCGCGCCGGGCCTGGGAGAAATTATAGAGCACCTGCCCCTTGTGAAAGAGCTCGGTTTCCGGCGAGTTCATGTATTTGGCGGGCGCATCGGGCGACATGGCGCGGCCACCGAAGGCGATCACCTTCTCCCGCGACGACAGGATCGGAAACATGATCCGGTCGCGGAAATAATCGTAGGAGACCGGAATGTCGTCGCCATGCCGCACGAGGCCGCATGCCTCGATCTGCTCCTTCGGCACGCCCTTGCCGGCGAGAAACTCCTTCAGCGCGTTGCGGCTTTCCGGCGCATAACCGAGCCGAAACGTCTCGATGGTGCGGCCGGCCAGGCCCCGGTCGCGCAGATAGGCCCGCGCCTTCGCCCCGCCGGGGCTCTGGAGCTGGTCCTGAAAAAACCGCGTCGCCATCTCCATGACGTCGAGCAGCGAGGTGCGCTCCTTCTCGCGCTTCTCGGCCTGCGGGTCCGGCTGCGGCATGGCGATGCCCGCCAGATCGGCGATCTGCTGCACGGCTTCCGGGAAATTCAGCCCTTCGAGATCGGTCAGGAAGCGGAAATGATCGCCCGAAACGCCGCAGCCGAAGCAGTGGTAGCGCCCCTTGCGGTCCTCGCAATGGAAGCTCGGGCTCTTTTCCCCATGAAAGGGGCAGCAGGCCCAGTAGTCCCCGCGCGGGACGTTGGTCTTCTTGCGATCCCACGTCACCCGGCGGCCGATCACGGTCGATATCGGCACGCGGTCACGGATTTCGTCGAGGAAACTGTTGGAAAAGCGCATCTTCACCTCTGGGCCAGTTTCCATATAAGCGCCGGCCCGGACGAATGCCACCGCCAAGGAAAATGCTGCCCGCTATTCACAGGGCCGGCCCCGGATGGAATCTTCGATTTCACGCCTCGATCTGAGGCTTTTTGAGGACCGGTCACGAGCCGGCGAGATTATCTTTTTGTAATTTGCAGCGCGGCGAAGTCAGGGCCTAAGCATGTTCCTTAAAGGCGTGGAGAACGATCCCGAAAGATCGCGAGACGCTTGAGATCAAGTATTCCGGGGCTCTTCGAGCGGCTGTCGCAGCGTATCGCGACACTCCGTTCTTTCTCCCGGCCGCGAGTTCGAAGTCGGCCGGCGAGAGGCGTAGGAGAGCAAAAAGGCGGGGGTCCGGCCACCCGGATTCCCGCCTTTTGTGTTCCGCCAGAGCATCCCGCGTTCAGGTGGAATCGCCTGAGCGCGGGATGCTCTGGATTCAAAGGATGAGAGCGCCTATTTCAGAAGATCCTTGACGACGCCGGAAGCCTTGGCGAAGTCCATCTGGCCGGGATATTTTTCCTTCAGCACGGCCATGACCTTGCCCATGTCGCGCAAGCCCTGAGCGCCCGTCTCCGCGACGGCCGCGGCGATAAGCTCGCGCACCGCCTCGTCCGAAAGCTGCTCCGGCATGAAAGTCTTGATGACGCCGATTTCCTCACGCTCCTGCGTGGCAAGTTCCGCGCGGCCGGCATCCTTGTAGATCTTGGCCGATTCCTCGCGTTGCTTCACCATCTTCTGGAGGATCTGCAGGATATCGTCGTCGCTGGCCTGGTCCTTGCCGGAACCGCGGTTGGCGATATCGCGATCCTTGACGGCGGTCTGGATCAGCCGGACGGTCGACAGCCGCCGGGTATCCCTGGCCTTCATGGCATCCTTGAGCGCTGCGGAAAGCTTGTCGCGCATCATCGTTCTTCTCCTTGGGAAAAGCCTGAGGCCGACTCGGTAAATGGCCGCTTTTCCTTGTCATTCACGCTGCCGTCATAGACGACCGACGCAGGCCGATCAATCCGGTTCACCGAAGCCCTTGAATTCCGGCGTCAACAAACGCCATGGATTCTTCGGGTTGCGAGATTGACCGCTCCGCCCGCTTTGTCTATTTTCCGGCACCTGCACGAGATTTAGATTGTCAGGGCCTGCGCCGGAATTCCTGCGCGGCCCTTTCCTGCGACCATAAATGGCCTTCACAGCCTGTCTCTTCAAGGGACGGGACCGGTGAGGCAGAAGGATGAACATGACCGCGACCGCCGCTTCGACCTCCCCGTGGACCACCAGGAAACCCACCGCAGTGCTCGTCCTTGCCGACGGCACGGTGATCGAGGGAACCGGGATCGGCGCAACCGGCAAGGTGCCGGCCGAGGTGGTGTTCAACACCGCGCTCACCGGATACGAGGAAATCCTCACCGACCCCTCCTATCTCGGCCAGATCGTCACGTTCACCTTTCCGCACATCGGCAATGTCGGAACCAATGACGAGGATATCGAGGACCTGACGCCAGCCGCCCGGCGCGGCGCGGTCGGCGTCATCTTCAAGGCCGACATCACCGAACCCTCCAGCTACCGCGCGGTGAAGCATCTCGACGCCTGGCTGAAAGCCCGTGGCATCATCGGCCTTTCCGGGATCGACACCCGCGCGCTGACCGCCTGGATTCGCCAGAATGGCGCGCCGAACGCGGTGATCGCCCACGATCCCAACGGCGTCTTCGACATCGCGACGCTGAAGGCGGAGGCCCGGGGCTGGAGTGGCCTGGAAGGTCTCGACCTCGCCAGGGAAGCGACCTCCGGCCAGTCTTCGCAGTGGAACGAAACGCCATGGGTCTGGAACGAAGGTTATGCCAGCCTGAAGCAGGAAGACGCCAAATATCACATCGTCTGCATCGACTATGGCGTCAAGCGCAACATCCTGCGCCTCTTCTCCGGCCTCGATTGCAAGGTGACCATCGTACCGGCCCAGACGTCGGCCGAGGACATCCTGGCATTGAAACCCGATGGCATCTTCCTGTCGAACGGCCCGGGAGACCCGGCCGCCACTGGCGAATATGCCGTTCCGGTGATCCGCGACATTCTCAAGACGGACATTCCGACCTTCGGCATCTGCCTCGGCCACCAGATGCTCGGCCTTGCGCTCGGCGCGAAGACCGAAAAGATGCATCAGGGTCATCACGGCGCCAACCACCCGGTCAAGGATCATACGACCGGCAAGGTGGAGATCGTCTCGATGAACCACGGCTTCGCGGTGGATTCGAAGTCCCTCCCGGAAGGCGTTGAAGAGACTCATATTTCGCTCTTCGACGGCACGAACTGCGGTCTGCGCATCGCCGGCAAGCCGGTCTTCTCCGTCCAGCATCACCCGGAAGCCTCGCCAGGCCCCCAGGACAGCCACTATCTCTTCCGCCGCTTCATCAATCTGGTGCGCGAGAAGAAGGGCGAAGCGGCGCTCGCCAAGCGCTGATCAAGGCCGATCGGGGCCTGATCGAAAAATACGCGAACCCTATTGACCCCAACCTTGCTTGAGGTTCCATAAAGGCCCCTGTTCCAAACCGAGCAGGGGCCTTTCATATGAACAGGATTCAGAAAGAACACGTCGTCCGCATCAACAACTTCTCCGTTCCGGCGGATGCCCGCGACGAATTCATGGAGCTCATTCGAAGGACGCACGAGGTGATACGTGCGCAGCCGGGCTTCATCGACGACATGGTCCTGGAACAGAGTTCGGGCCTTGGAGCGTTCAACCTGATCACCATCCTGCAATTCGAGGGCGAACACGTCCTCCAGCCGGTCATCGCGGCAGTCGCCGGATCGGATGAGGAAGCCGGCATCGACCGCCAGGCCCTGAGCCGGCGTCTCGGTGTCGAATCCACGGTCGGCTTCTATTTTCCGGTCGCCCTGCGCGCGCTTGCGGCAGCCTGATCCACCGCCGTTCACCGGTCCGCTAATTCAGCGGACCACTCTTCGTCAGCGCCGCACGAGGAGCCAGAACCGTCCGCAAAGCAGGACAGCCGCCGCGGCAAGGCCGAGAACGAAACCGAACCAGACCCCCTCTCCCCGGAAGCCAAGCGGGAAGGCGAATATCCAGGCACAGGCGAACCCGATCGGCCAGTAGGCGATCAGCGCCAGGATCATCGGCACCTTCGTGTCCTTGACGCCGCGCAGCAGCCCTGCCCCCACCGCCTGCAAGCCGTCGACGAGCTGGAAGGCCCCGGCAATTGCGATCAGCGGCACGGCAAGCGCCAGCACGGCTTCCGCATCCGCCTGCCGCGTATCCAGAAAGAGCGCGCCGAGCATGCGCGGCACGGTCGCATAAAGCACGCTGCCGATCGCGGTAAAGAATATCCCCACCACCAGCACGGCGATCGCGGCGCGCTTCACCCCGAGGGTGTCGTTGCGGCCATTGGCAAGGCCGACGCGCACGGTCGCGACCTGCGCAAGGCCGAGCGGGATCATGAACGCGATGGACGCGAGCTGCAGCGCGATGCCATGCGCGGCGAGCTCCAGCTTGCCGATCATGCCCATCAGCAGGGATGCCGCGGAGAACAGGCTGGTTTCCGCCAGGATGGTGAAGCTGATCGGCAGGCCAAGGCCCACGATTTCCCGCACCATGCCCCAGTCCGGCCGCCAGAAGCGCACGAAGATCTCGTAGGCGCGCATCTTCGGCTGGCTCTCCACATAGGTGACGGCGATCAGGAAACCGAAGAGATTGGCGCTGACGGCCGCGATCGCCGCCCCGTGCAGCCCGAGCACCGGCGCGCCGAAATGCCCGAAGATCAGCGTATAGGCGATCGCAGCGTTCAGAAGGAACATGCCGATCGTCACGTAAAGCACGATGCCGCCCTTCTCCAGCCCTGTCACGAAGCTGCGGATCGCCATCAGGCCGAGCGCCGGAAAGACCCCCCACTGGGCGATCCTGAGATAGCTCTGCGCAAGCGCTGCGACATCCGGGGCCTGGCCGAGCCGGAGCAGGATCGGCTCCGAAAACCACAGGAGCGGCGCGGTCAGCACGCCATAGGCGAACACGATCCAGAGCCCCATGCGCGCCGAACGGCGGACACCCACCGGATCGTTGTGGCCGAGCGCCTGCGCCACCAGCGGCACCACGGCGGCGGTGAAACCGGTGCCGAAGATGAAGACCAGGAAGAACATCTGCGTCGCGAGCACCACCGAAGCAAGTTCGGTCGTTCCGAGCCACCCGACAAGGATGACATCGGTGGTGTGGATCGCCATCTGGGCAAGCTGCGCGCCGACGAGCGGCACGCCGAGCGCGAACGTGGCACGCAGATGCGAGGCCCACGAATTCCCGGCAGCAACAGCTTCGAAGCTTATGGATCGGCTCGACATGGGCTCCTCCGCAGACGAAAAAAGCCGCTTCCAGAAACTGGTCAGCGGCGGATGGCACAGCCTATAGAGGAGCGCCATCCGTGCGGCAAGACTTACGTGCGATACAGCAGATTTTTTCGTCGTTTCTTCAAGAAATCTGATGGGAAAACTCGTTTCCGAGCGAATTCTCCGGCTTTTTTCGCGAAATCCGCGTCAAAAACACCAGAATTGCCACGGCCATGAAGATCGCCGCCATCAGGTAGGGCGCTCCCGCGAATTCCACTTTTGCCCGGTCGCCGGTAAAGGCGCTGAAGAGCTGGGTGAAGATCGCCGGCCCGATGATCGTCGTCAGGCTGGTCAGGCTGGTCATCGCCCCTTGCAGCTCGCCCTGCGCCGAGGGCGGCACCTTGCCGGCCGCAATGCTTCTCAGCGGCGGATCTGCGACGTTTTCGATCATCGTTACAAGGATCACCGCATAGACGACCCACCCTTCCCAGGCGAAGGCATAACCCGTGAGGCCAAGGCAGGAGAAGGAAAGCCCCAGCACCGCCGTTTTCCATTCGCCGAGAACCGGCACGAGCTTCGGCAGCGCGAATCCCATGACGAGAGCCGCGCAGATGCCGAACAGGCCAAGCGACAGGCCGATCTGCCCCTCGCTCCAGCCGTATCGATACACCGAGACGAAGGGCCACACGGAAGGATAGACCGCATGCGCCAGCCAGTAGAGGAACATGACCAGCATGACCCAGCCGATGCCCGGATAATGGCGCATCTGGCGCAGCGCACCGAGCGGGTTGGCGCGTTTCCACTCGAACCTGCGGCGGTGTGCCCGGTCGAGCGTTTCCGGCAACAGGAACCAGGCCGCGACGAAATTGGCAAGCGACAGCAGGCCGGCGCCCAGGAAGGGGACGCGCGGACCGAGCTCGCCGAGAAGCCCGCCGATCACGGGCCCGATCGTGAAGCCGACGCCGAAGGCGATGCCGATCAGGCCGAAGTTCCTGGCGCGGTTCTCGTCATTGCTGATATCGGCGATATAGGCCGAGCAGGTTGCAAAACTGCCGCCTGAAATCCCCGCCAGCACGCGTCCCACGAACAGCATCCAGAAGCTGGTCGCGGCCGCGCAGATCAGGTTGTCGAGCGCGAAGGTGAAGACCGAGGCAAGCAGGATCGGCCGGCGGCCGAACCGGTCGCTCAGGTTTCCGAGAAACGGGGCGAACAGGAATTGCATCGCCGAGTAGATCAGCAGCAGCCAGCCGCCATCGACGGCGGCCGCGCTCATGTCGTCGCCGGTCAGCTCGCGCAGGAAGGCCGGCAGCACCGGCATGATGATCGCGATCCCGATGACGTCGAGAAACAGGATCATGAAGACGAGGAAAAGGCCGCGGCGGACGAATTTCGGGTCGAGCATCGATGTCTCTCTAGGATCTGGTGTTTTCTAAAAAGACGATCGTGTCGCCGCGCCGCCTACATAGCCCCAAACAAAAATGGAAACAATACGTGAACATTTCAAAGTTTTTGATGGAAAAATGAGCAGGCCCGACGGCGCTTACCCGCCACGCCGCTGATCGGCCTTGAGAAAGTCGACAAAGGCCCTGAGCGGCGCGGGCATGTGGCTGCGGCCATGATAATAGAGAAACGGCCCCGAAAAGCTCTGCGTCCAGTTCTCCAGCACCGGAACCAGCTCGCCGCTTTCGAATCCGGGGGCCAGGAATTCCTCGAAACTGAACATGATGCCGAGCCCCTGCACCGCGATCCTGACCTCCAGTTCCGTGGTTTCGGCCACCAGACAGGCCGGCGGATGGATGGCGAATTCGCGCCCCTCCTCCTCGAAAACCCAGGGCACGATGCGGCCGCTCGCGAAGCGGTGCAGGATGCAGCGATGCCGGAGAAGGTCGCGCGGATGCCGCGGTGCGCCATGCTCGGCGAGATATGACGGCGCCGCCGCGCCGACCACCCGCTGCACCCGCGGACCGATGGGGATGGCGATCATGTCCTGATGAAGGGATTCCTCATAACGCACGCCGGCATCGTACCCTTCCGCCAGCACGTCGATGAAAGCGTCGTTGGTCGCCACTTCCAGCGTGATGCCCGGATATTGCCTGAGAAACCGCCCGGCGATATCCGGCAGGATGTTGCGCGCCACGATGCTCGGCACGTTGAGCCGCAACCGCCCGACCGGCGTGTCGCGAAAGCTGTTGATGCCGTCGACCGCAGCGGCGATCTCCGCCAGCCCCGGCCGCAGCCGCTCCAGCAGCCGTTCGCCGGCTTCCGTCAGGGTCACCGACCGCGTCGTGCGGTTGAGCAGCCGCACGCCGAGCCTTGCCTCCAGCCGCCGCATCGCCTCGCTGAGCGACGAGGCCGAAACGCCGCGCAGCTTGCCGGCCGCCCGGAAACTTTTAAGCCGCGCCACCGTTGCGAAGGCATCGAGTTCGGCCAGCGGCAGATCGCTCATTGTACGAAAATCCAAACAGCTTGTTCATCACTATCCAGATTATCGCACAAAGCCCGGAGGCGTAGAAGCAGGCGCAGGACAAATTCATCCGACGGACAAGGAGAGTTCCCATGGAAATGCGTCGTCTTGGAAAGACCGGCCCACAGGTCTCCGCGATCGGCCTCGGCTGCATGGGCATGTCGGGAATGTACGGCCCGGCCGATCGCGCCGAAAGCATCGCGACGATCCATGCCGCCCTCGACGCCGGCGTCAACCTGCTCGATACCGGCGATTTCTACGGCATGGGCCACAACGAGATGCTGATCGGCGAGGCGATCAAGGACATCCCGCGCGAAAGATACCTGCTGAGCGTCAAGTTCGGCGCGCTGCGCGGTCCCGACAACACCTGGAACGGCTACGATTCCCGCCCGGCCGCCATCAGGAACTTCCTCGCCTATACGCTCACCCGCCTCGGCGTCGACCACATCGATATCTACCGGCCGGCCCGGCTCGATCCCAACGTGCCGATCGAGGAAACGGTCGGGGCGCTGGCCGATCTGGTCAAGGCAGGCTACATCCGCCATATCGGCCTTTCCGAAGTGGGCGCCGAAACGATCCGCCGGGCTGCGGGCGTCGCCCCGATCGCCGACCTCCAGATCGAATATTCGCTGATCTCGCGCGGCATAGAGGACGAAATCCTGCCGACCTGCCGCGAACTCGGCATCGACATCACCGCCTACGGCGTTCTTTCCCGCGGCCTGATCAGCGGCCACTGGCAGAAGGAAAACGCCGCGGCGAAGGGCGATTTCCGCGGCTTCAGCCCGCGCTTCCAGGAAGGCAATGTCGACCGCAACCTCGCGCTCGTCGAGGAGTTGCGCAGGATCGCCGAAACGAAAGGCGTCACGGTCGCCCAGATCGCCATCGCCTGGGTCGCAGCGCAGGGCAAGGACATCGTCCCGCTCGTTGGCGCCCGCCGCCGCGACCGCCTGCGGGAATCGCTCGGCGCGCTGGACGTCAAGCTCACCGCCGACGACCTCGCCGCGATCGAAAGAGCCGTGCCGAAGGGCGCTGCCGCCGGCGCCCGGTATCCCGAAGCGCAACTCGCGCACATGGACAGCGAGAAATGAGGAATGGCCTGCATGGCAGACGACGAATGCCCGCAGCCATGACGAAGGTCCGGAGCGGCGAGACGAGGAAGACCGGCGAATTTCCGATCCTCCTCTTCTACTGGACCCGAAAGATGCTTTATAGCTGAAGCCCCGCACATCCACGCAACGGCTTCCCCATGATAGACCTTTTCTGGCGCGGCATCCTGATCGGCGTCGGCGCCACCATCCTCATGGACCTCTGGGCGGTGGTGCTGCACCGGGTTCTCGGCCAACCCAAGGCCAACTGGGCGCCGGGCGGCCGCTGGTTCTGGCACCTTTCCCGGGGCAGGGCCTTCCATGACAGCATCGCGGCGGCCGAACCCTATCGGCACGAACTGGCGCTCGGCTGGGCGGGTCACTATGCCGTCGGCATCGCCTATGGGGTGATCTTCGCCTGGATCGTCGGGACGGACTGGCTCACCTCCCCGACCTTCGTTCCGGCCTGGATCTTCGGCATCGTCACGGTCGCCGCCGGCTGGTTCCTGATGCAGCCCGGAATGGGGCTCGGCTGGGCGGCATCGAAGACGCCTGTGCCGAACAAGGTCCGCCTCCTCAATCTCGTCGCCCACACGGCCTTCGCGCTCGGCCTCTACGGCACCGCGCTGCTGATCCGCTGAAGCTATCCCTCCAGGTCGCGCTTCATCCTGTCGAGCATGTCGACGGCGCGCGCCGCATAGGCGCCGATCCAGCGATCGTGGATCGCCTTGATCGGCAGCGGGTTCAGGTGGTTCCACCGCTCCCGCCCCTCGCGCCTTACCAGCACCAGATCCGCCCCCTCCAGAACCTTCAGGTGCTGCATCACCGTGCAGCGGTCGAGCTCCGGAAAACGGGCGCATAGATCGCCCGTCGTGCGGGGGTGATCCTTCAGCTCGTCCAGAATCTCCCTGCGAATCGGTGCCGACAACGCCTTGAAAACACTATCGCTTTTCATATCCCTTGACATGTTATATTTTTATAACACAATGGAGGGGCAAACAAGGGAGAAGATCATGGAACTGAAATTCAAGGTGTCGGGCCGGATTTCGAAGCCGGTCGAGGAGGTGTTCGAAGCAGTCGCCGATCCGAAACAGCTCTCGGGCTATTTCACCACCGGCGGCGCCAGGGGCCGGCTGGAGACCGGCGCCACCGTGACCTGGGATTTTCACGATTTTCCGGGCGCCTTTCCCGTGCATGTGGTGAGGCTCGAAAAGAACAGGGAAATCGTGCTGCGCTGGGCGGCCCATGAAGGCAACGCGGCAGAGCAAGGCCCGGAAAAGGTGACGCCGACGGACTATTTCACCACCGTCACGATGACCTTCGAGCCGCTGGAGGGCAACCGCACGCTGGTGACGATCGCCGAGGAAGGCTGGAAGGACACGCCCGGGGGCCTCACGGCATCCTATGGCAACTGCCAGGGCTGGTCGCAGATGCTTTGCGCCATGAAGGCCTATGTGGAATACGGCATCAACCTGCGCGAAGGAATGTATAAGTAACCGTCCTTCGGGGCGGCACGGGTTTCCATCGGCATGCGTGCCCCCCACGCGGCGGGGCAGCCCGTGGCTTTATTCGATTGTCTGCGTTGCGTCCCGCCCCAAAACCGGTTCCCGCTTTTGAGGACGCTACGCTGATCGGAGAGCCCACACGAATGCGGAACCTCGATTGATTTGTATAAGGTGGCTCCGCATTCGCGTGGCCTTCGGCGTCTTGTCAGGGCTTCCGGCCCCTACAGGTGATCATCTCGCCTCGCTGCATGGCTTCGTTCGCGGTCTCCTTTCGGGAAACCTTGCCACTTGGACGGCTCAACCGAACCGGGCATGGCTGCCCGGGGGAGGCTTGATAGGGAGAAGTCCGGTTTCCCGTTCCGCTCCCATGGCTTTCACCTCTTCCACCGTCCCCGCACGTTACGGTTCCGATGGAAGCGCCGGCCTCCGCCTGCCCGCGAACGTCTCGCGAAACACTCCGGCGACGGAAGCGGGGCTATTGTAGGCACGACGCGAAAGGGCGGGGATGAACGGCAGCGTTTTTCCTGGCCGATTTCTCTCACGGCCTTGATTTGCCTCATAGCGCTCCCCTCTGCCCTGCCGGGCGTCTCCCCCCACAAGGAGGGAGATCGGATGGGAAGCACCGGCTCCCCAAACAAGCAACCGTTCTACTCGGGAGGTGCTTGAGAGGCGGGAAGGCCATGCCGCTTGTGATCTCCCCCCTGTGGGGGAGACGCCCGGCAGGGCAGAGGGGGTGAAGCTGACCCACCAGGTTAGCTTGGGTCTCGGGCTGGCACTCGATAACCGGAGGACGCAGCCCTCAAACTTCCCCGGAAAACGTATCGCAGGCCTTCATGTCGCCGGTATCGAAGCCGCGCTTGAACCAGCGCATGCGCTGGGCGGACGTGCCGTGGTTGAAGCTTTCCGGCACGACATAACCCTGGCTGCGCTTCTGCAGCGTATCGTCGCCGATCTGCTGGGCGGCATTCAGGGCCTCCTCGAGGTCGCCGCGTTCAAGAATGCCCTTCTGCTCCGTGAACTTGCCCCAGACGCCGGCGAAGCAGTCCGCCTGCAGCTCGACGCGCACGGACATGCGGTTCGCCTCCGCCTCGCTCATGCGCTGGCGCGCCTGGTTGAAACGCGGCAGGATGCCGAGCAGGTTCTGCACATGGTGACCGATCTCGTGCGCGATCACATAGGCTTCGGCGAAATCTCCGGCCGCGTCGAAACGCTGGTCGAGTTCGCGGAAGAAATCCGTGTCGAGATAGACCTTGCGGTCTCCCGGGCAATAGAAGGGGCCGGTCGCTGAGGAGGCGAAGCCGCAGGCGGAACTGACCTGGCCGGAAAACAGAACCATCGTCGGCTTCTCGTAGCTGCCGCCATTCGCCTGGAAGATGCCGCTCCACGTATCCTCGGTCTCGGCGAGCACCGTCCGCACGAAGGCGGTCGTCTCGTCGTTTGCCGGCGCGCCGCCCGTCGACTGCTGGTAGCCGGAATCCTGCAGGCCGGTGTCGCCGCCCGAAAGCAGCGTCAGCGGATTGATGCCGGTGATCCAGCAGATGACCAGGATGACGACGATGCCGCCGATGCCGATCCCGCCGCCGCGGCGTCCGCCGCCTCCGATCGGGATGCGCATGCCGCCCCTGCCAAGCGGGCTGCCGCCCATCGAGGCTCCACGCTGGTCCTCGACATTGTCCGATTGACGGCGGCCTTTCCATTCCATCGCGGGTTCTCCTCTGGCGAAATCACGCTCGTCACGCGATATAGCGCAAAAAACGACAAAATCGAGCCGCCAGATTTCCCTTTCCAACCATTATCGCGTCACGCCGGCCCGCACTCAGGCGATCCGCAGGGCCTTCTTGCCCGGCAGGAAGACCGTCAGCAGCCCCAAGGCCGGCAGGAAGGCGCAGACCGTATAGACGAAGCTGATGCCGTAATGGTCGGCAAAGACGCCGAGGACCGCCGCCGCGATGCCGCCGATGCCGAAGGCAAGCCCGAAGAAGATGCCGGCGATCATGCCGACCCGGCCGGGCACCAGTTCCTGCGCCATCACGACGATCGCCGGGAAGGAGGAAGCCATGATGAAGCCGACGATCGCCGACAGCGCGATCGTCACCGGCAGGTTGGCGAACGGCATGGCGAGCGTGAAGGGCAGCGCGCCGAGGATCGAGAACCAGATCACCACCTTGGAGCCGAACCGGTCGCCGATCGGGCCGCCGATGACCGTCCCCAGCGCCACGGCGCCGAGGAAGATGAAGAGCATGATCTGCGACTGCTGGACCGTCACGCCGAAGCGCTCGATGACGAAGAACGTGTAATAGCTGCCGATGCTCGCCATGTAGATGTTCTTGGAAAAGGTGAGCAGGGCCAGTACGACGAGCGCCGTCGCCACCGTCCGCCGGGAAAGGCTGTGCGCGTTCAGTATCCGCTTGCGGCCCTTGTTGGCGAGCATGTGGGCCTTGTACCAGCGCGCCACCCAGGTCAGGATGACGATGCCGAGCATGGCGATGACCGAAAACCACGCTACGCTTCCCTGCCCGTTCGGAACGATGATGAAGGCCGCCAGCAGCGGGCCGATCGACTGGCCGAAATTGCCGCCCACCTGGAAGGTCGCCTGCGCGAAACCGTAGCGCCCGCCGGAAGCGAGCCGCGCGACGCGGGACGATTCCGGATGGAAGACCGCCGAGCCGATGCCAATCAGCGACGCCGCGACCACCAGCATCGGATAGGAATGCGCCCAGGCCAGCAGGAAGAGGCCGATGAAGGTCGATCCCATGCCGACCGGCAGCGAATAGGGATAGGGCTTCTTGTCGGTGACGATGCCGATCACGGGCTGCAGGAGCGAGGCCGTGCACTGGAACGCAAGCGTCAGGATGCCGATCTGCCAGAAGTCGAGCGCGAAATCCGCCTTCAGCATCGGATAGATCGCCGAAATCATCGACTGCATGATGTCGTTGAGCATGTGGCAGAAACTGACTGCCAGGATGATCGGCAGCACGGTCACCTCCGCTGCTGCGGCGGCGACGGGTTTCGAGGTTGCATCGGCCATGGGGTTCCTCCGCGCAAGCGGTCGTCGCGACGCTGGACACGATGGCCGTTGCTGCAAGTTTTCTTTCCTGCAGCACTAATCCCGCAACGCGCGGCTGTCCATGACAGCAACGCGGCTTACGGTACGGTTCGGAAAATTTTTGACGGAAATCAAGCTCTGCGCTCGGCCAGCCTCCACTGCAGGAACAGCAGTCCGGCGATGGCGGCGATGGCGAGCGGCAGGCCCCAGCCGGGGCCTCCGGAAAAGACGACGGCGTTCATGATGCGCCCGGGAACCAGCGTGAAAAGCCCGGCGATCACGATGCCGCCGAAATACATGCCGGTCACGGCCGCCTTGTGCGCCCGGATATTGCCGGCGCGGGCCGCGGCGATCGCCCGCCAGGCGCCGGCAAGCACGAAGATCGAAAGCAGGTGAATGGGGCTGAAACCGTAGAGCAGGTCGATCTCGTGGATGAAGAAGCTGGAAAGCGACGCCGCCGCCATGAGCGCCATCCAGACCCTGCCGAGCAGCCGGTGCAGGGACGTTCCCTTGCGGTTGAGAAGGATGAGGGCGCCCAGCGCTGCGGCCGGCAGGACCGCCGCGACGTGGATCTGCACGGCGGCCGGGGCTTCGAGAAGCGGCTGGAGATTCATGGGCGGCACCTTCCTGAAATTCGTCTGCCCGAAATTCGTCTGCTCGGAATTCGTGCCTGGAATTCGTCGGCGACCGAACCCCGGAGCGATTGCGTTTGAAGGCGGTTTCGGCCATGACTGGCCCATCCTCAACCGGAATGGCGCAGACGGCGGATAAACTTCGTGATTCACACGTTCTTCAGCTCCACGCTTCGTGAATTGCAGCTTTTCCTCCGCTCCTGGCGCTTCTGGACGACCTTCGCGCTCGTCGTCCTGATCTTCGCCGTCACCGGTCCCTACGGCACGTCGGAACGGATGATGCCGGGCATGCGGCTCGGTTATTGGCTGATCGTCCACGCGGTCGCCTGGACGATCGCCATCCTGTTCTCGGTCATGGCCGACGTGCTGCTTCGGCCGTACCTGCGCCATACGCTGGCGCGGATGATGATCGGCTCGCTGGCGGCGGCGCTGCCGATCGGCTTCGCGCTGGGCGCGATCGACTTCACCTTCACCGGCCGCTGGAACGAGATGGACGGCGGCCTCCGTCGCGCGCTCTTCGCCCTGCCGCTCTGCGCCCTCTTCTGCCTGCTCACCTACATGTCGATGCACCGGCAGATCGCCGCGGTTTCCGCCTCCCCGCCGGCAGCCCCCTCGCCGCCACCGCCATCGACAACGGAACCGGAAATCCTCGCCCGTCTCAAGCCGCAGAACCGCGGCCCGCTCGTCCGCCTGTCCGTCGCCGACCACTATACCGACGTCGTGACGACCCGCGGCCGCGAACTCGTCCTCATGCGTTTCGCCGACGCGCTGAAGGAGCTCGGCGGCACGTCCGGCCTGCAGGTCCACCGCTCCCACTGGGTGGCGGACCGGCATGTGGAAAGGCTCAGGCGCGACGACGGCAAGCTCTTCGTGGTCATGAAGGACGGCGCGGAAATTCCCGTCAGCCGCCCCAATCTGGACGCTGTCAGGAACCGTTTCGGCACACTTTGACCCGCGATGTCGATTCCTGTCGATTTGGCGATTTATGGGGTTCCGTTCGGAAAAACATTTGCCTATAAGCCGCTTCTAGCCTGAAAAGACCACGAACTGCGCACCCGGCCGGCAAATCTTCGCCCTGGCCGGTTTTTCGCGCAGGAAAAAGCGGAAAGACCTCCATGCCCAAGCGCCAAGACATCAAATCGATCCTCATCATCGGCGCGGGTCCGATCGTCATCGGCCAGGCATGCGAATTCGACTATTCCGGCACCCAGGCCTGCAAGGCGCTGAGGGAGGAAGGCTACCGGGTCATCCTGGTCAACTCCAATCCGGCGACGATCATGACCGATCCGGGCCTCGCCGACGCGACCTATGTCGAGCCGATCACGCCGGAAGTCGTGGCCAAGATCATCGCCAAGGAGCGCCCGGACGCGCTGCTGCCGACCATGGGCGGCCAGACGGCTCTGAATACCGCCCTCTCCCTCAAGAGAATGGGCGTGCTCGACCGTTACAATGTCGAGATGATCGGCGCCAAGCCCGCCGCCATCGACAAGGCCGAGGACCGCGCCCTCTTCCGCGAGGCGATGGCGAAGATCGGGCTCGAAACGCCCCGCTCGATGCTGGCGAACGCCACCGACATCAAGGATGCCGACCGCAAGACCCACGAGGCCGAGCGCGCCAAGCTGCGCGAGACCCTCACCGGCGCCGAGCTCGACAAGGCGCTGGATGCGCTGGAAAACCAGTGGAACCTCGGCGAGAGCGACCGCAAGCAGCGCTACATGAGCCATGCCATGGCGATCGCCGCCCAGGCGCTCGACCATGTCGGCCTGCCGGCGATCATCCGTCCCTCCTTCACGCTCGGCGGCACCGGCGGCGGCATCGCCTACAACCGATCGGAATTCTTCGAGATCGTCTCCGGCGGTCTCGACGCATCACCGACCACCGAGGTGCTGATCGAGGAGTCGGTGCTCGGCTGGAAAGAGTATGAGATGGAGGTGATCCGCGACAAGGCGGACAACTGCATCATCATCTGCTCGATCGAGAACATCGATCCGATGGGCGTCCATACCGGCGATTCGATCACTGTCGCGCCGGCCCTGACGCTGACCGACAAGGAATACCAGATCATGCGCAACGCCTCGATCGCGGTGCTGCGCGAGATCGGCGTGGAGACCGGCGGCTCCAACGTGCAGTTCGCCGTCAACCCGGCGGACGGCCGCCTCGTCGTCATCGAGATGAACCCGCGCGTGTCGCGCTCGTCCGCCCTCGCCTCCAAGGCGACCGGCTTTCCGATCGCCAAGGTCGCGGCGAAGCTCGCGATCGGCTACACGCTCGACGAGCTGGAAAACGATATCACCGGCGGCGCGACGCCCGCCTCGTTCGAACCGTCGATCGACTATGTCGTCACCAAGATCCCGCGCTTCGCCTTCGAGAAGTTCCCGGGCGCCTCGCCGGTCCTCACCACCGCGATGAAGTCGGTCGGCGAGGTCATGGCGATCGGCCGCACTTTCGCGGAATCGCTGCAGAAGGCGCTGCGCGGCCTCGAAACCGGCCTGACCGGCCTCGACGAGATCGAAATCCCGGGCCTTGAAGACGGCGAAGACCGCCATAACGCCATCCGCGCCGCAATCGGCACGCCGACCCCGGACCGTCTGCGCCAGGTCGCCCAGGCGCTGCGCCTCGGCATGTCGGAGGCGGAAGTCCACGAAGCCTGCAAGATCGACCCGTGGTTTATCGCCCAGTTCAAGGCGATCGTCGACATGGAAGCGCGCATCCGCGAGCACGGCCTGCCGGCCGACGCGGAAAACCTGCGCATGCTGAAGGCCATGGGCTTCTCCGACGCCCGCCTCGCAAGCCTGACGGCCAAACGCCCGAAGGAAATCGCGGAGCTGCGCAACAGCCTCGGCGTGCGCCCGGTCTTCAAGCGCATCGACACCTGCGCGGCCGAGTTCGCCTCGCCGACCGCCTACATGTACTCGACCTACGAAACGCCCTTCGTCGGCGCGCTCCGCTCCGAAGCTGAAGTCTCGGCCGCCAGGAAGGTCGTCATCCTCGGCGGCGGCCCGAACCGCATCGGCCAGGGCATCGAGTTCGACTATTGCTGCTGCCATGCCGCCTTCGCGCTGAAGGATGCGGGTTATGAAGCGATCATGATCAACTGCAATCCGGAAACCGTGTCGACCGACTACGACACCTCCGACCGCCTCTATTTCGAACCTCTGACGGCCGAGGACGTGATCGAGATCCTGCGCGCCGAGCAGGAAAAGGGCGAAGTCGTCGGCGTCATCGTCCAGTTCGGCGGCCAGACGCCGCTGAAGCTCGCCGAGGCGCTCGAAAAGAACGGCATCCCGATCCTCGGCACCGCGCCGGACATGATCGACCTCGCCGAAGACCGCGACCGCTTCCAGAAGCTTCTGATGAAGCTCGACCTCAACCAGCCGAACAACGGCATCGCCTATTCGGTCGAGCAGGCCCGGCTCGTCGCGGCCGAGATCGGCTTCCCGCTGGTCGTGCGCCCCTCCTACGTGCTCGGCGGCCGCGCCATGCAGATCATCCACTCGGAATCGATGCTGCAGACCTACCTGCTCGATACCGTTCCGGGCCTCGTGCCGGAAGACATCAAGCAGCGTTACCCGAACGACAAGACCGGCCAGATCAACACGCTGCTCGGCAAGAACCCGCTTCTGTTCGACAGCTACCTGACCAACGCCATCGAAGTCGATGTCGACTGCCTTTGCGACGGCACCGACGTTTATGTCGCCGGCATCATGGAGCATATCGAGGAAGCCGGCATCCATTCGGGCGACAGCGCCTGCTCGCTGCCGCCGCGCTCGCTCTCGAAGGACATGATCGACGAACTGGAGCGCCAGGCCAAGGCCATGGCGAAGGCGCTCAATGTCGGCGGCCTGATGAACGTGCAGTTCGCCATCAAGGACGGCACGATCTACGTGCTGGAAGTGAACCCCCGCGCCTCGCGCACCGTCCCGTTCGTCGCCAAGACCATCGGCGCGCCGATCGCCAAGATCGCCGCCCGTGTCATGGCCGGCGAAAAGCTCGATCCGGTCTTCGCCGCCTACGGCACGAAACCCGATCCGCGCGCGCTGAAACACATCGCCGTCAAGGAAGCCGTCTTCCCGTTCGCCCGTTTCCCCGGCGTCGATACGCTGCTCGGCCCGGAAATGCGCTCGACCGGCGAGGTCATCGGCCTCGACACCGATTTCGCGCTCGCGTTTGCCAAGTCGCAGCTCGGCGCCAATGTCGAACTGCCGCGCGACGGAACGGTCTTCGTCTCCGTCCGCGACGAGGACAAGGTTCGCGTGCTCCCGGCGATCCGCATCCTGACCGAGATCGGTTTCAAGGTTCTCGCGACCGGCGGCACGGCCCGCTTCCTCGGCGAGCACGGCATCACCGCAGCCAAGATCAACAAGGTTCTGGAAGGCCGTCCGCATATCGAGGACGCGATCCGCAACCGCCAGGTCCAGCTCGTCATCAACACGACGGACGGCAACAAGGCGATCTCGGATTCGAAGTCGCTGCGCCGCGCCACGCTGATGCAGAAGGTGCCCTATTACACCACCATGGCCGGCGCCGAGGCCGCAGCCATGGCCATCAAGGCGCTCAAGGCCGGCAACCTCGAAGTCCGGCCACTACAGGACTACTTCTGAGCGAACACGAGGCTTCCTGCGAAAGGCCTGCATCGCAAGAGATGCTGGCCTTCCAGCGGAAAGCCTACCTTGAATTGAATTTCACCGCCTCGGATGCTACGGTTAGACAGGGCATTCGGGGGGAGACATGTCCAAGAATATCGTCATTCTCTTCGACGGCACGTCGAACGAAATCGCGGCCGGCCGCACCAACGTTCTCAGGCTGTTCGGCACGCTCAAGCGGTCGGACGAACAGATCGTCTACTACGACCCCGGCGTCGGGACCTTCGGCGCGGCCAACGCCTGGTCGCGCTTCTACCGCAAATCCTTCGAAGTCTGGGGGCTCGCCACCGGCTGGGGCCTGGACCAGAATGTCAAGGAAGCCTACCGCTTTCTCGTCGAGAACTACGACCGGGGGCCTGCCGACGCCAACGGCCGCCATCCGGACCGAGATCGCATCTACATCTTCGGCTTCAGCCGTGGGGCATATTCGGCGCGCGTCCTTGCGGGGTTCATCCATGCCTTCGGCCTGACCGGCAAATACCATCTCAACCTGCTCGACTATGCCTACCGGACCTACAAGGGCATTCCGGCCATGGAAGAGCGGAACGGCGGAGATGCTGCCGGCGAAGGCGACGCGCCATCCGCCTTCCTCAGCATGCGGCTCTACGAGCGGATGCTCCGCAACGACCGGCCGCCGATCAAGCTGCTCGGGCTTTTCGATACGGTGGCTTCGGTCATCGAGCCGGGCAAATGGTATCCGCAGTTCAAGACGCACCCCTTCACCCGCAAGAATCCCAGTGTCGAATATGTCCGGCACGCCGTGGCGATCGACGAGCGGCGCACCATGTTCCAGCCCGAACTCTGGACACCCGGCCAGGACTATTGGGGCGGGCCGTTCAAGCCGAAAACCATCGCGCCGCAGGATTTCAGGGAAGTCTGGTTTGCCGGCGTCCACGGCGACGTCGGCGGCGGTTACGGGGAAGAGGAAAGCGGCCAGATCAAGATACCGCTCGACTGGATGATCCGGGAAACCGAGCCCACCGGCCTTGTCTATGTCACCCGCACGATCAACAACATCGTGCGCGGCAGGAACGGCAACAAATACGTTCCGCTCGATCCGCTGGAGCAACTCCACGATTCCATGACGGCCGGCTGGAAGATTCTCGAATATGTCCCGCGCCGCATCCCCGAGAATTCCTGGCGCAAACGCGGCAGCCGGAGCGGTCTCTACATGCCGCTCGGCGACCGGCGCCTGATACCGGACGGCGCCATGATCCATGAGTCGGTCAGGACCCGCATGAATGCGGGCGGATATCATCCATCCAACCTGCCGGACAGTCCCCGGTTCGTGCCCTGACCTGCCGGACCTGCCGCCTGACCGCCAGCGGCAAGACACTCTTTCAACGGCTTCTTCGCGAATTCGTTCGTCATACGTTCTGTTTTTGCGTGTCAAGTCATTGACAAAAAGACGGCCGTGGATTCTGATATGCGCGTGGGGAGCGCCTTGGGCAGGCTTTCGAAATTCCTAGCTTCGGCTGTCGAAATTCTGTTATAGTGACCTCAAATTGTGATGTTGCGATGGTTCCGAAGTTTCACTCCGGAACCTGTTTCTTTTTGTGTCCGCGGCATCCGCGGACATGAGTCTGAAGGACGATGAAATGGTTGAAAAGGTACCGATGACGCAGAACGGTTTCGCCAAGCTGCAGGAAGAACTGCGCTGGCGCCAGCAGGAGGAGCGTCCCCGTATCATCGAGGCAATTGCGGAAGCGCGCGCCCATGGCGACCTTTCGGAAAATGCCGAATACCATGCCGCCAAGGAGGCCCAGAGCCACAACGAGGGCCGCATCACCGAGCTTGAGGACCTGACGGCGCGCGCCGAGGTCATCGACCTGTCCAAGATGTCCGGTTCGAAGATCAAGTTCGGCGCCACCGTCAAGCTCGTCGACGAGGACACCGAGGAGGAAAAGACCTACCAGATCGTCGGCGACCAGGAAGCCGATGTGAAGGCAGGGCGCATCTCCATCTCCTCTCCGATCGCCCGCGCCATGATCGGCAAGGAGGCCGGCGATTCCATCGAAGTGGTCGCGCCGGGCGGCTCCAAGGGCTACGAGATTCTTTCCGTTTCCTGGGGCTGATCGCCCGTGGCCGGAAATGGCGATCCCGCCATCGTGGATATCCGTGACGTCGAGGTGATCGCGCCGAATTTCAAGCGGCGCCTCTCCGGCGTCACCTCCACGATCATCCAGCTCATCCCGGTCCAGAGATCGCTCGGCCAGAAGGTCGCGGCGCTGGGACCGGGGCTTCCCGCCGACCTGCCGCATATCCGCTATCGCGACCTGTTGCGGCTCTGGACCCCGCCTCGCGGCAAGCGCTTCCGCATCTGGCACGCGCGCCGCAATATCGAGATGCTGCCGGCGATCCTGATGCGCGACGTGCTGCGCATGCCGCTGAAGATCGTCTTCACGTCGGCTTCGCAGCGGCGCCATACGGGCTGGACCAAATGGCTGATATCGAGGATGGACGGCGTGATCGCCGTATGCGGGAAGACGGCCGGCTACCTGGCCGTGCCCAACACCGTCGTGCTGCACGGCATCGACACGGACCGTTTTTCGCCGCCGGCGGACAAGGCGGAGGCGAAGCGCGCCCGGGGGCTCGATCCGGAAAAGAAGATCGTCGGCTGCTTCGGCCGCGTCCGGCACCAGAAGGGCACCGACGTTTTCTTGGATGCGATGATCCGGCTGCTGCCGGACCGGCCGGATTGGGCGGCGATCATCGCCGGCCGCGCCACCGGACCGCATGTGGAGTTCGAAAAAGGCCTGAAGGCGAAAGTGGCCGCAGCCGGTCTTGCCGACCGCATCCTCTTCGTCGGCGAACACACCGATATCAACGAATGGTATCGCGCGCTCGACCTCTTCATCGCCCCGCAGCGCTGGGAAGGGTTCGGCCTGACGCCGCTCGAAGCCATGGCGACCGCCGTGCCGGTGGTCGCCACCGATGTCGGAGCCTTTCCGGAACTCCTGGTCATCGGTGACGAGGAAACGGGCGTTATCATCGACCGCGGCAGCGTCGACGCCATGGCCGAAGCTGCGGCGCGCTTCATGGACGACGACGCGCGCCGGCAGATGGCCGCAGCCCGCTCCCGCGCCCATGCCGTCGAGAACTTCAGCATCGAAGGCGAGGCCAAACGCCTCGGCAATATCTACCGGATCACGGCTTCCGCTTGAAAAGGTCGATATAGGCGTTTGCGACGGCCTCTTCGGAGAACTGGCCGACCAGCGTCGCGCGGCCGCCCTCGCCCACCTTCGCCGCGAGTTGCCTGTCGGAGATCAACTGGTTGATGGCGTGCGAGAATCCGGCGGTATCGTCGATATCGACGAGCAGGCCGTTCTCGCCGTCCCGCATGAACCAGGACGGCCCTTCCGAGCGCGACGAGACGACGGGCTTGCCCTGCGCCCACGCCTCGAAGATCACATTGCCGAGCGGCTCATGGCTCGACGGCATGACGAAGATGTCGGCAGCGGCGACGTAGGGCCGCGCATCCTTCTGCCAGCCGAGGAAGCGCACCCGGTTTTCCAGCCCGTGCTCCCGCACGACCGCTTCGAGCGCGTCCTTCTCCTCACCCTCGCCGGCGATCCACAGATAGGCGTCCGGCACGGCCGCCATGGCTTCGATCAGCAGGTGAATCCGCTTGCGCTTGACGAACCGCGCCATGGTCATGACGAGCGGCACGCCCTCCGGCGTATCGGCAACGGCTCTCGCAACAGGCGCCACGATCGCCGTGTCGGTGAAGTTCGAGATCACCTCGACGCCCCGGTCCCAGCCGAGATTGTTGCGCACATGATCCGCGATCCCGGGGGTGTTGCAGACGAGGATATCGGAATTCTTGAAATAGCCGAGATGGGTCGGGTAGTCGCCGAGGCGCGAGAGCTTGATGCCGCCCCTGTAGGCCGGCATCAGGCGCGCGCCCCGCGTCGACCAGGAAATGATCGCGTCCGGCTTTTCCTTCTCGGCCAGCAGGCGAACCCTGATCGGCAGGAGAAGACGATCGATCGAAAGATTGCGGAAATTGCTCTGGATGACGCGGGCATGGGCCTCGACATCCGGACGCCAGCGCCGGTTCCAGCGCATCACGGCGGTCTGCTCCACGCCCCGCCGCGCGAGCGCGCCAACCAGATGCACGAAGAATTTCTCCGCCCCGCCGTCCTTGCCGAAAATATACTGATGAACCCGCATTGGCCCTGTCCTGCCCTTGTTCTTCTGCCGCTTTGGATACCGAAAGTCAGCATTTACAGGCAGCGCCGCCTATATGTTACGGTTGAAAAAACAGTGCAAGGGCCTCCGTCCGGCTGTCCCGGAAATGTTGCCGCTTATGCGATCCCCACGTCGCCATCGGCTCGCAGGAAAGCCATTTCGGACAGGACCAACAGCTTTCTGAAGGAATCGGTCGCGATATTGCAGAGAATGACTTCCATCGACCGCTTTGAGGAATTATCGCAGGTCGGACAACGGGAAGAGCCGTGGCGGACAGGAAACTGCGACCATTCCGCCGGAAAGGCCCAGAAAGGGTATGATGCCATCGCTTGAAACCTATGTGATCAACCTGGACGGCAGCAATGACCGTCTGCAGGCCATCAGCAAGCGTTTGTCGGATTTCGGCGTGGCCTTCGAGCGCGTGTCCGCCGTCGACGGTCGCAAGCTCGATCTTTCCACCCTCCCCGACTACGATCCGGACCGGGCGGAACGGTATATGGGCCGCAGCCTTGTCGGTGGCGAAATCGGCTGCTACCGCAGCCATCTGAAAGTCGCGGAACGGTTCCTCGCCTCCGACGCCCGCTATGCGCTGGTTCTGGAAGACGATGCGCTGCCGCTCTGCAATCCGGTCGAACTGCTCGAAAGGGCGCTCCCCGACCTGGAGGCCGCGGACCCGCATTGGCGGCTGATCAACATCGGCAACAACAAGCTGAAGATCGCCACCTCCCTGAAACGCTATGGGGTCGGCGGGCATGACTGCGAACTCGTGGCGGCCCATTATTTCCCGATGACGACAAGCGCCATCGTCTGGTCGCGGGAGGGCGCGCGGCTCTTCATTGAAGAGCATGGCAAGATTTTCGCACCCGTCGACAACTACTTCCGCTACTGGCTGACGCGGACCGGCCACGGCTACTCCTTCTGGCCGGCCCCCGTCACGACGACGGAAGCGACAAGCCAGATCCTTTCCGGCGCCGGCCATGCGAGAAAGACCAACAAGCGGAAATGGTATTACGGCCTCGCCAAGCAGCTCCGCCTCTTCCAGGACAAGCTGATCGCCTGGAAACAAAAGAAACGGTTCGGCGTCTCCGCCGGCGGAGACTGATCCCGCCTCCGGAAGGGGCAGGATTCTCGCCACAAAGATGACGATGGGAAAAGGAGCTTTCTCAAGCCTCGCCGCTATCGAAAAGCGATACGATGAAACCTTGCTCGACGAGCTGACGAGGGCCTTCGAAGCGGACGCTCCCCGGATAGGAAAAGGCAATTTCCTTGTCGGCGGAAATCTTCTGCATGATCTTCACATATTCCCGCGCGCCGCCAAAATGCTGCCCTCCGTCGACAGCCTCCTGAACACGCTCCTGATAGTCGGAAAAGAACTTGAAATGGAGCAGAACGCCGAAAATCGGCGAAAAATTGCGTTGGTAAGGCAAAGGCTGATGGATGTTTTCGCCGAGGGAGCATTCGCTGTCCCAGAATATCAAGGGATACTTCATCAGGTCGACGTCCGACCCGAACAGGCGCTTCCGTGCCCCACCGCGTATCCGCACGAAGCGTGCGTTCTTCACGACGTTATATCCGTCCCGGTCGTAACAGTCGGCGACCTGCCACGGCATCAGGTCGTTTTCTCCGGTGAACTCGGCTGCGGCTATATGGCCTGACGGATACATATCGATCATCGGCGCCGCCAGTCTTCGGATCGAATGCTCCTCGAGACGCCGGATCAAGGCCCGCAGAGGCATTTCAAAGCACCGGTCATAGATGAGGAACTCATCGGAATCCACATTCAGATACCAACGACCGGAGCCATAGATCCCGAATATCTCCTGGCGCCAGCTTTTCCCCCGCCTGGCATCCTTATAGCGAAGGCGCGAACTCCACAGGTCCACATCCGCCTGGGACGCCAGGTATTCGCTGGAACCGTCCGTGGACTGATCATCCACGCATATGAAACGCGTGACACCCAGCTTGCGATAGTGAGAGAGGAACGAGGGGAGAAGACGCCGGTCATTGCGCGAGAGAAAGATCAGCGGAATGTCGTCCTGCGACAATGCGCGCAACTCCTGCGGAGAGGCAAGCTGCAGGGATTTGTCTTCGGGAAAGACGCGGATGCGCTTTCTCGACCTGTTCGTTCCGTGCCAGGCCAAGACTCGCTCGACGAAGGAACGACTCCACAACTGCCCCTTCATGCCGGGCATCGGATAAATGGTTTCAGGCATTCGCCCCTCATCGCTGAAATATCGAAAGGATCGCTTAGATTTCCACGAGCCCGAGCTGCTTCACCTGCCGGATCGTCAGCATGGTGCGGACGGTGTCCACATGCTCGTCGGCGGTCAGGACCTCGATGACGAAATCCTGGAAGACCGTGAGGTTCTGCGCCGCGCAGCGAAGCAGGAAATCGCTGTCGCCGTTCACCATCCAGGCCTCGCGCACCAGCGGCCATTGCTGCACCTTGGCCGCAAAGGCCTTGAGGTCCGCATCCGACTGCCGCTTCAGGCCCACCATGCAGAAGGCCACGAGATCGAAGCCGAGCTTCGGGCCATTGAGAAGCGCATGGTAGCCTTCGATGATCCCCCCCTCCTCCAGCTTGCGCACGCGGCGCAGGCAGGGCGGCGCCGAAATGCCCACCCGCTCCGCCAGCTCGACATTCGTCATTCGCCCGTCGCGCTGAAGCTCCCTGAGGATTTTGATGTCGATGGCGTCCAGATCGGCACGAAGCACGGCTTCCCCCTTTTGTCGGAAGGCTTTTAGCGAAAACGACGGTTAACGCAAGGATCACGCCTTGCATGCCAACTGATCTGTTATTAATGCAAGGCTGCCCTTGCATTCATGCATGGATCGCTCTTAGATGACATTTTGAAAGCGGCAGACCGGATGTCGACCCCCTATATGAGGGCGCAGAAACATGAGTCGATCGGTCTTTGAAAGGAAATTGTCTATGTCCGCCCGTCATACGGAGGTTTTGATCATCGGTTCCGGCCCGGCCGGCTACACCGCCGCGATCTATGCGGCCCGCGCCATGCTGAAACCCGTGCTGATCGCCGGCCTGGAACAGGGCGGCCAGCTCATGATCACCACCGATGTGGAGAACTATCCAGGCTTCGGCGATCCGATCCAGGGCCCCTGGCTCATGGAGCAGATGCTCAAGCAGGCGACCCATGTCGGCGCGGAGATCGTCAACGACCTCGTGACCGGGGTCGAGCTCGATCATCGCCCCTTCACGGTGCGCACCGATTCCGGCACCGTCTGGACCGCCGATACCCTCATCATCTCCACCGGCGCTAAGGCGAAATGGCTGGGGATTGAAAGCGAGCAGCACTTCCAGGGCTTCGGCGTGTCCGCCTGCGCCACCTGCGACGGCTTCTTCTATCGCAACAAGGACGTGATCGTCGTCGGGGGCGGCAATTCCGCCGTCGAGGAGGCGCTGTACCTCTCGAATATCGCCAAGTCGGTCACCGTCGTGCATCGGCGCGACAGTTTCCGCTCGGAAAAGATCCTGCAGGAACGCCTCTTCCAGCGCCCGAACGTCAGCGTCCTGTGGAATACCGAGGTCGCCGAGATCACCGGCAAGCCCGCCAAGGCGCCGCTGCCTCCGTCGGTCGAGGGCGTCAAGCTCCGCAACACCCAGACCGGTGCGATCACCGAGCGGCCGATCGACGGCGTCTTCGTCGCGATCGGCCACGCTCCCGCCACCGAACTTTTCAAGGGCAAGCTGAAGATGAAGCCCAACGGTTATCTCTGGACGGCGCCGGATTCCACGGCGACGGACGTGCCGGGCGTCTTTGCCGCCGGCGACGTGACGGACGACACTTTCCGCCAGGCGATCACCGCCGCCGGCATGGGCTGCATGGCAGCCCTGGAGGCGGAACGCTATCTGGCCGGCATTCAGCCGGTGGCCGTTGCCGCGGAGTGACGTTCAGGGATGGGTATGCCGCTTGATTGGGACAAATTGCGTATTTTTCACGCGGCGGCGGAGGCTGGCTCCTTCACACACGCGGCCGATAAGCTTCACCTGTCCCAATCGGCCATCAGCCGTCAGGTCAGCGCGCTCGAGCAGGATGTGGGGGTCAAGCTCTTCCATCGTCACGCACGCGGCCTGATCCTCACCGAGCAGGGCGAGCTTCTCTACCGCACCGCCCATGACGTGCTGCTGAAGCTCGAAACCGTGAAGGTGCAGCTGACCGAGACGACCGAAAAGCCGTCCGGCAAGCTGCGCGTCACCACAACCGTCGGCCTCGGCCAGGGCTGGCTCACCGACAAGGTGCAGGAATTCCTGCAGCTCTATCCGGAAATGTCGATCCAGCTCATCCTCGACAACGAGGAAGTGGATGTGAACATGCGCCATGCGGACTGCGCCATCCGGCTGCGTCAGCCGCAGCAGTCCGATCTCATCCAGCGCAAGCTCTTCACCGTGCATATGCACGTCTACGCAGCGCCCTCCTATATCAACCGCTACGGCGAGCCTCAGTCGGTCGAGGACCTCGACAACCACCGCATCATCACGTTCGGCGAACCCGCGCCGAACTATCTTCTCGACGTCAACTGGCTGGAATATGCCGGTCGCTCCTCGGACAACACGCGCACGCCGCACCTGCAGATCAACAGCCAGACCTCGATCAAGCGGGCCTGCCTGCTCGGCATCGGGATAGCCTGCCTGCCGGACTATATCGTCGGTCGCGACCCCGGACTGATTCAGCTTGCGCTCAACGCGGATATTCCGTCCTTCGACACCTATTTCTGCTATCCGGACGAAATGAAGAACGCTGCAAAGCTCAAAGTTTTTCGCGATTTCATCGTCGGCAAGGCGCGCAACTGGAATTTCTGAGGCGCGGCCAGCCGAATCCCCTGTCTTCAAATTCCTTCAAATCTGAAGCGTTTCAGCCCTTTACGGTAGCCTGATATGTGTTCATGGAGCTTTTGCGACAACAGCATTGCGCTTCATGCATGGCTGGCCTGCACAAAAGGGCATTGTTCACTGCACAAAAAACCACCATATCGCACACAGCTGATGCACATGGTGGCTTTTCCTCCCAGTTCCACCGCAGCAGCTGTTCCCCTCTGGAGGTTTTTTGACCTTCACACTTAAAGGGCCCTGGAGCAATCCGGTGGCCCTCTTTTTTTGCCCGCCCGGAACGAACGCGACCTGACGCCATACGAGCCCCGGTTGAAACTTCTGTTCAATATTCCATCCGCCCCCTTGTCGAACGGACAACCGGCTCCCATATTAGGGTCGGCCGGCGCTTCCCGACGACCTCCCAGTCGTCCGTGCTGGCTGTTCCCCTCTGGAGGTTTTGACCTTCACAACTGAAAGGGCCCTGGACTGATCCAGCGGCCCATTTTTTTTACGAGATTCCATTTCTTCGCAAACGCCTTCCTTTAAATCGGCAGCGGACGATATATATATCGGTAAATTCCGATATGGACCCTGATCATGGACAAGACGGAAATCCTCAAGGCGCTGGCACATCCCACCCGGGTCGAATTCCTGGAATGGATGAAGGAGCCGGAGCATCATTTCTCCGATCAGGCGCATCCGCTCGACATGGGCATCTGCGCCAACCAGTTCGAAAAGCGTTGCGGCCTCTCCCAATCCACGGTCTCGGCGCATCTTTCGACGCTCGAAAAGGCCGGGTTGCTCAAGATCAACCGCGTCGGCCAATGGGCGTTCTATCACCGCAATGAAGAAACCATTGCGGCGTTCCTCGACGAGCTGCGATCGACCCTGTGATCCCCGCCCGCCTCCCTCCAACTGCAAAATAAGGAAATTTCCATTGTCCAGCCTTTTTGATCCGGTCAAGTTCGGCGATATCGAACTTTCCAACCGCCTCGTCATGGCGCCGCTGACGCGCAACCGGTCGCCGAAGGCGATCCCGAACGACCTCAACGTCACCTACTACGAACAGCGCGCCACCGCCGGCCTCATCGTCACGGAAGGCACGCCGATCACCCAGCAGGGCCAGGGTTACGCGGATGTGCCGGGCCTTTACCTGCCGCAGTCGGTCGAGGGCTGGAAGAAGGTCACCAGCGCCGTGCACAAGAGAGGCGGCAGGATCGTCACCCAGATCTGGCATGTCGGCCGCATCTCGCATGTCTCGCTGCAGCCGAACGGCGGCGCTCCGGTCGCACCTTCCGCCATCCCGGCCGGCAGCAAGACCTACATCATCAATCCCGACGGCAGCGGCGCTTTCGTGGAAACGTCCGCGCCCCGTGCGCTGGAGCATTCCGAAATCGCCGGCATCGTCGATGATTTCCGTAAGGGTGCCCGCGCCGCGATCGATGCCGGTTTCGACGGTATCGAACTGCACGGCGCCAACGGCTATCTGATCGACCAGTTCCTGAAATCGGGTGCCAACCAGCGCACCGACGAATACGGCGGTTCGATCGAAAACCGCGCCCGCTTCCTGCTGGAAGTGGTCGACGCGGTCACGGCGGAAATCGGCGCGGGCCGCGTCGGCATCCGGCTGTCGCCGGTCACCCCCGGCAACGGCATCACCGAGACCGATCCGCAGCCGCTGTTCAACCACGTGGTCGAACGGCTCGGGCCGCGCGGCCTCGCCTTCATCCATGTGATCGAAGGCGCCACCGGCGGTGACCGCGGCTTCTTCCAGGGCGACAAGCCCTTCGACTACCAGGAACTGAAGGCCACCTACCGCAAGGCCGGCGGCACCGGGGGCTGGCTGGTCAACAACGGCTATGATCGCGAAAGCGCCATCGAAGCCGTGGAGAGCGGTTATGCCGATGCGGTCGCCTTCGGCAAGCTGTTCATCGCCAATCCGGACCTCGTCCAGCGCTTCAGGGACAATGCGCCGTTGAACGAGCTGGACAAGGCGACCCTCTACGGTGGCGGCGCCAAGGGTTACACGGACTATCCGGCGCTCGAAGCCGTCGCCTGAAAGGCCTGACGAAAATGACGGGGCCGCTTCTCTCGCGGCCCCTGTTCTCGTCATCGCTCCGTCCGGGCCGTGCGCGCCAGGAGAACGCTGACCACCGTCATGGCGACCGCATTGGTCGGATGCAGGGCCTGAATGACGCCGATCCCCTCGCCCGCGATGACGAAGACGAACTGCAGGCAATAGAGCGCGAAGAGCAGGATGACGGGCAACCGATAGGCCCTGAGCGCCGGACGCGCCAGAGCCAGGCCGGCAAGGCCGAGGATCGGCAGAGCCAGCACCCCGCCCATCACGGCGTGAACCTCCCACATCGAGCCGTCCGAGAAGATCGCCAGACCGGCGAGGAAGACCTGTCCGCCGATCAGGACCGGCAAGGCAAGAGCCAGAATGCGGAAGGCGACAGGCACGGCGCCGCGCGTCGCCACAAGGGAAGCGTCCGTCATGCGGCCCTCCCGGCGTCGACGCTCGGCAGCGGCAGGGCGTGAGATCGGGAGCGTCCGGCGTCGAGGCAGCCGAGGTCGGCAAGGGTTGCCCGGACGGCTTCGTCGATCGGCGTCGACGGCTCCTCGCCGAGGAACTCGATGAGCTTTTCATTGCTCATTCGCACCTCCTCCCTCCAGAGATAATGCATCTCTCCAAGTTCGCGGAACAGCGGCACGAAAGGCGAGGCAAGTGCGAGCAGCCACCACGGGAAAGCCCGGACCTTTGGCTTCCCTCCGACGACGCGGCTGATCGCCGCGATCATTTCGCGGCCGTCCCCGTCCCAGAACCCGTTCATGTGGAAAAGCGCGAAGCGCGGCAGATCGTTCCTCCGGTCGACGAGCCGCAGCATGGTCTCGGCGACATCCGGCAGATAGGCCCATTGATGGCCGGTCCCGCCGGCATTCGGCCGGCTTACGGACGTCACCGGCTTGCCGGGCTTCACCAGACCCTGTCCGAACCAGCTGTTGCCGGCGCCCGGACCGAAATAATCGCCGCCCCGCACGATCAGGACCGGGACGCCCCCTTCCGAAGCCGCCTTCAGCCGCCGCTCGAGCTCGACACGGATCGCTCCCTTGCGGGTGACGGGAGTCTGCGGGCTGTCCTCGGCAATCACCGGAAAAGCATCCGGCCCGTAATTATAGACCGTGCCCGGCAGCAGGATGCGGGCGCCGACGGCGCGCGCCGCGGCGACCGTATTGTCCAGCATCGGCAGGACCAGCTTCTCCCAGTCCCTGTAGCCCGGAGGATTGACGGCATGCACGATGAGCTGCGCATCCTGGGCCGCACGACGAACCTCGGCGGCGTTCATCGCGTCCCCCTGGAGCCAATGGAAACGCGGCTCGCGCCGGGCGGCTTCGGCGGCATTGCGGTTCAATGCACGCACCGTCCAGCCACGGGCAAAGAGCCCGCGCGCCACATGGCCGCCGATCCCTCCTGTGGCACCGAGCACGAGAGCGACGGGTTTGACGATCGATGTATCGGTCATGGCGATATTCCTTTCGCAGCGGTTTCGATGGCTGGAATATCGCCTTTTCCGATGATATACGGAATTGGAAGAAATTCTTTGGCATCCATACGAAAATGAATGATATCGACTGGGGATTCTACCGTACGTTCCTCGCCGTCCTGCGTCTGGGATCGCTCTCGGCCGCGGCACGCGAGCTCGGCATCACGCAGCCTACGGTCGGCCGTCATATCGACGCCCTGGAACAGGCTGTCGGCTGCCAGCTCTTCACCCGCTCGCAGCAGGGCCTGCTGCCCACCGAGCCCGCCGTGGCGCTGAAACCCTATGCGGAAAACCTGGCCGCCACGACCGCCGCCATGCAGCGGCTTGCCTCCGGCGAATTCGGCAAGGTCCAGGGAACGGTCAGGATCAGCGCCAGCGACGTGATCGGCGTCGAAGTCCTGCCGCCGATCCTCGCCGCCCTCCAGGACGAGCATCCGGGCCTGGAACTGGAACTGTCGCTGTCGGATTCCCTGGAGGATCTCCTGAGACGGGAGGCGGATATCGCGGTGCGCATGACAAGTCCGGCGCAGGATGCGCTTGTCGCCCGCCACATCGGCGGAATCCCGCTCGGGCTCCATGCCCATCGCCGCTACGTGGAACGGCACGGGCTTCCCGGACATGCCGGAGAGCTTTCACGGCACCGGCTGATCGGCTTCGACCGCCGCACCGCCTTTGTCCGCACGGCGGCGGAACGCATCCGCGCCGCCTCCCCGACATTTCCCGCACTGGAAGATATCCGCTGGAGCTATCGCTCCGACAGCAACCTCGCCCAGCTCGCGGCGATCCGCGCGGGGGCCGGCATCGGCATCTGCCAGGTCGGGATCGCCAGACGCGAGCCTGATCTCGTCCGGGTCCTGCCCGACCTGTTCGAACTGCCGCTCGATACCTGGGTCGCCATGCACGAGAACTTGAAATCCTCGCCACGCTGGCGTGTCACCTTCGACGCACTTGTCAAAGGCCTCTTGGAATATGTCCGCGGTTGACGGCCTCAGCGGGCGTTGACGCTCTCGTCGCCATCGACGACCTCGGCTTCCGGACGATCGCCACCATCGCTGTATTCGGTGTGCCAGACGCCCTTGTCGTCCTGCCAGCTTATTTCTTCCGGCTCCCCGCCCACCTGCTGTTCGGCGGCCACGATGCGCGCCGCCTGCAATGCATCGGAATGGGTGGGAAAAGTCTCCGAGTAGACGTCGCCCAGGCGATACGCCCAACCGCCATCGTGCTGCACGACTTTATAGACAACCTTGGTCATACTCCCTCCTTCTTCTTCGGTGGCCGCATCGATCCCGCAGGCTTCGTGTCCACGCGCGGCATCGGGGGTAAAAGGCAAAAAGGGTGCCGCGACGCTCCAGCCACCGTCGAAATTATGTCATCAAAGCGCGGTCGCCGCAAATCCCGGGAGCGAAAACCGGACGACCTTGATGCAGCAAGTTGTCGCGTTAGAATTGAGCCGGCAGGAACAAGGAGCTGGCGGTGGGGCTTTTCTCTCTTCTGAAACAGGAAAGATTTCTCGTCATCGCGCTCGTCGCCGTCTTCATCGCATATGCGGTGGAGCATTCCGTCCTGGAAGCCGGCCAGACCGCATCGGCGGTCGCCGCCATCGCCCTCGTCGCCGTCATCATCCTCACCTCGACGCGTGTCGCCCACCATGCGGAAGTGCTCGCCCACAAGGTCGGCGATCCCTACGGCACGATGATCCTCACGCTCTCGGCCGTGGCGGTCGAGGTGCTGATCCTCGCGATCATGATGGGCAACACGAATTCGCCGACGCTGGTGCGCGACACGATCTATGCCGCGGTCATGCTGGATATCAACGGCATTCTCGGCCTTGCCGCGCTGCTCGGCGGGCTGCGCCACGGCGAACAGCCCTATAACGACGATTCGAGCCGCACCTACAGCGTGATGATCCTGACGGCCATGGGCATTTCCATGATGGTGCCGGAATTCATCCCCTCCGACCGGTGGCACTACTATTCCGCGTTCACCATCGGCGCGATGATCGCGCTCTACGCGCTCTTCCTGCGCATGCAGGTCGGCACGCACAGCTACTTCTTCAGCTATACCTATCCGCGCGCCGACAAGGCTGCGACAGGTGCCCCGGCGCCGGTGGAAGAGGCCATGGCGGAACCGGCCGCGGTTTCCATCGGGATCATCCTGTTCGGCGTCCTCGTCATCGGCCTGCTGGCGGAGTTCATGTCCACCTTCATGAATGTCGGGATCGAGGGAACCGGCGCGCCGCCGGCCCTGATGGCGGTCGTGGTCGCGGCCATTTCCGCCGCGCCGGAAATCCTGACCGCACTGCGCGCCGCGCTCCGCAACCGCATGCAATCGGTCGTCAACATCGCCATGGGCGCCTCGCTCTCGACCGTCATCCTCACCGTGCCGGTCATGGAGGCGATCGCCCTTTACAGCGGCCAGCCCTTCGTCATGGCCATGACCCCGGTGCAGACGGTGATGGTGGTCATCACCCTGATCGTCGCCGCGATCAACCTGAACGACGGCCAGACGAATGCAATCGAAGGCATGACCCACTTCGTCCTCTTCGCCACCTTCGTGATGCTGACGATCCTCGGCCTCTGACGAAAAACGATTCCATATCAACGGATTGCGCATGCATACGGAATCGGATTGAGAAGGCATTGAATCAATCTGTGAAATATGCTGTCTCGCCCTGACAGGCCCGCGCCTGTATACATGCCTTCACCGCTGCCGGCTCCGGCAGCTTGTATATGCGATATGGAGGAACCCCATGCCAACCCCGCCCTACAGAGCCGATCACGTCGGATCGCTCCTGCGTCCCGCTTCCGTGAAGGAAGCCCGCAAGAAATTCTACGAAGACAGGAGCATCTCGGCCGCGGAGCTGAAAGCCGTCGAGGATGAAGCCATCAAGGACCTCGTGAAGCTGCAGGAGGGCGTCGGCCTCAAAGTCGTCACCGATGGCGAAGCCCGGCGTCATTTCTGGCACTACGACTTCCTCGGCGAACTCGAGGGCATGGAATTCGTCACCCGCGAGGCCCACAAGGGCGTCACCTTCCACGGGATCAAGCTTCCGCCGACCTTCCCGACGATCAACGGCAAGCTCGACTTCCCGGACAACCATCCGCATCTGGAGCACTTCAAATATCTCGCCTCGGTGACCAAGGTCACGCCGAAGATCTCCATCCCCGGCCCGAGCGTCGCCCACTACCGCACGGCGCGCGCCGACATTCACCCGGCGGAATACCAGGACGTCGAAGTACTCTTCGCCGACCTCGCCAAGACCTACGCCAAGGCCGTGCAGAAGTTCTATGAAGCCGGCTGCCGCTACCTGCAGATGGACGACATCTATTTCGCCTATCTCGGCGACGAGAAGCAGCGCGCCATGAAGCGGGAAGAAGGTTTCGACCCCGACTGGCTGATCGGGAAATATGCCTGGATGATGCACGAGGCGATCAAGGACCGCCCGAAGGACATGCTGATCGGCATGCACATGTGCCGCGGCAACTTCCGCTCCACCTGGGCCGCCGAGGGCGGTTATGACGCGGCCGCCGACGCCATCTTCAACCATACCGGCGTCGACATGTTCTTCATGGAATACGATACCGAACGCGCCGGCGGCCTGCAGCCGCTCAGCCTGCTCCGCAAGGGGTCGAAGCAGCGCGTCTATCCGGGCTTCATCACCACCAAGACCGGGGAGCTGGAAAGCCTCGATTCGCTCCGCCGCCACTTTGACGAAGCCTCCAAATACGTCGACCTCGACCAGCTCGGCATCGCGCCGCAATGCGGTTTCGCGTCGACCGAGGAAGGAAACTCGATCACCGAGGACGATCAGAAGCGGAAGCTGGAACTCGTCGTCAAGACTGCCGAGGCCATCTGGGGCACGGCCTGACCCCTGTTGCGCCGCAACCCACAACAGGTTGCGGCGCCTCCTCTTGAGAAAAAAATTCTTCGCGGTAATTCTAACACCGTACGTCGCCAACGAGGGAGCACGACATGGGTATCTTCGACAAGATCAAGAACGCTATTTTCGGACGGGCGGAAGCGGCCGAGACCGCCGCACCTGCAACACCTGCCGCCCCCGCGCCGACAGCGGCGCCTTCGTCGGCATCGGCTCCGGCCGCCACGCAGGCAGCCCCGGCGGCTCCTGCCCCTTCGACTTCGGCCCCCGTGGATGTCACCCCCATCCTGGACGCCGCCGTCAAGCAAAGCGGCCAGAAACTCGACTGGCGCAAGTCGATCGTCGACCTGATGAAGGCGCTTGATCTTGATTCCAGCCTCGGGGCCCGCAAGGAGCTTGCGGAAGAGTTGGGCTATACGGGCGCAAAGGACGGCTCGGCCGAGATGAATATCTGGCTGCACAAGGCCCTGATGAAGAAGCTCTCCGAAAACGGCGGCAAGGTTCCGGCCGACCTTCTCGACTGAGTCTCGCCGAGAGACAGAACAAACGATGGGCCCGCCTTCGAGGCGGGCTTGTTTTTTCCGGGGAGCCCGATGGGAACCCGATAAAATTATCTTGAATGCCCCGTGTGCAACCATTCCGGACAAGCGCACTAGATGAAGGCTACGACACGGGCCTCTCCGCAACCTGCGGAAGAGCCTTTCCGGCCTGCGGCCAACGCCGCCCATCGAAGGGAGTTCACGATGAAACGTTCCAGCCTTCTCCTCACCGGTTCGGCCCTTCTTGCCGCGCTCGTCGCGGTATCGGCCCATGCTCAGACCGCGGGCCGGCCCGCCGAGACCAAACGGCCCAATGCGCCCAACCAGCAACCCGCCTTCGCCGGCCAGACCCGCGCGCCGCAACCGGACCGGATGCCGAGGATCACGCAGGAAGTCGTCGCCGACGACCTGCCGCATCTCTGGGCGATGGAATTCCTGCCCGATGGCCGCATGCTGGTCACCGCCAAACGGGGCGCCATGCACATCATCTCCGAGAAAGGCGAGGCCGGCCCCGCGATAAAGGGCGTTCCCAAGGTCCTTTCCGGCGGCCAGGGCGGATTGCTGGATGTCGCGCTCGCTCCCGACTACGCAAGTTCCGGCCTGATCTTCTTCTCCTTCTCGGAAGAACGCCAAGGGGGCAACGGCACGTCCGTCGCTTCCGCCAGGCTGGTCCCGGACGACAATGGCGGCGGCAGGCTGGAAAACGTCAACGTCATCTTCCGCCAGATGCCGAGCTATGACGGCAACAAGCATTTCGGCTCCCGCCTCGTCTTCGGCCCCAGCGGCGAGCTTTACGTGACCGTCGGCGAACGTTCCGATCCGGAGCCGCGCGTGCAGGCGCAGGATCTTTCAAGCGGTCTCGGCAAGGTCTTCCGCATCGACATGAACGGCAAGGCGCTGCCCGACAATCCCTTCGTCGACCAGGGCGGCGCGCAACCGGAAATCTGGAGCCTCGGGCATCGGAACCTGCAATCCGCCACCCTCGACGGTCAGGGCCGCCTGTGGACGGTCGAGCACGGACCGCGCGGCGGTGACGAACTGAACCGCCCCGAGGCCGGCAAGAACTATGGCTGGCCGGAGGTCACCTACGGCATCGAATACAGCGGCTCGCCGGTCGGCAAGGGCATCACGGCGACAGCCGAAACCGAACAGCCGGTCTATTACTGGGACCCGGTCATCGCGCCTTCCGGCATGGCCTGGTACGATGCCGACGCCATCCCCGAGTGGAAGGGTTCGTTCCTGATCGGCGGGCTCGTGGCCCAGGGCGTCGTGGTCGTTCACATGGATGGCGACAAGGTCGCCCATGAGGAGCGCGTGCCGCTTCAGGCCCGCATCCGGGACGTCAAGGTCGGCCCCGATGGCGCCGTCTATGCCGTTACCGAGCAACGTGGCGGCGGCGGTTCGGCGATCCTGCGGCTGACCCGGACCTGAGACCGGAAAAGCAGAAGACCCGCCATTGCCGGCGGGCCTCCTCTATTGAAATCCGTTACGGCGACTTACTTGCAGTTGGCGCAGAAACGCTGGATGCGCTTGCAGGCTTCCTCAAGCAGGTCTTCCGAGGTGGCGTAGGAAATGCGGAAGTTCGGGCCGAGACCGAAGGCCGATCCGTGAACCACGGCGACGCCTTCCGTTTCCAGAAGCTCGGTCACGAAATCCTCATCCGTCTCGATGACCTTGCCGGACGGCGCGGTCTTGCCGATCAGGCCGGCGCAGGAGGGGTAGACGTAGAAGGCCCCCTCAGGAGACGGGCAGACGATGCCCTTTGCCTGGTTGAGCATCGACACCACGAGGTCGCGGCGGGCTTCGAAGATCTTCTTGTTCGCCGGGATGAAATCCTGCGGGCCGTTGAGGGCCTCCACGGCCGCCCACTGGGCGATCGTGCAGGCGCCGGATGTCTGCTGGCCCTGGATCATGTCCATCGCCTTGATGAGCTCGACGGGGCCTGCCGCGTATCCGATACGCCAGCCGGTCATGGCATAGGCCTTGGAGACCCCGTTCATCGTGAGCGTGCGGTTGTAGAGCTTCGGCTCCACCTCCACCGGCGTCGCGAACTTGAAGTCGCCATAGGTCAGGTGCTCGTACATGTCGTCGGTCAGCACCCAGACATGTTCGTGCTTGAGGAGAACATCCGTCAGCGCCTTCAGCTCATCATGCGTATAGGCCGCGCCCGACGGGTTGGACGGCGAGTTGAACAGGAACCACTTGGTCTTCGGCGTGATCGCCTTTTCCAGATCGGCTGCCGTGACCTTGAAATTGTTTTCCTGCTTCGCCTTGATGAAGACGGACGTGCCGTTGCAGATCGCGACCATCTCCGGATAGGACACCCAGTAGGGCGCGGGGATGATGACTTCATCACCCGGATTCAGGGTTGCCATGAAAGCGTTGAAAAGAATCTGCTTTCCGCCGGTGCCGACGATCGTCTGGGCAGCCGTGTAATCGAGGTTGTTCTCGCGCTTGAACTTCTTCGCGATCGCTTCGCGGAGCTGCGGAATGCCGGATACCGGCGGGTACTTCGTTTCCCCGCGGCTGATCGCGTCGATGGCGGCTTTCTTGATATTGTCCGGCGTATCGAAATCCGGCTCGCCTGCGCCGAGGCCGATCACGTCGCGGCCTTTCGCCTTGAGGTCGCGGGCTTTCTGGGAAACGGCGATGGTGGCGGAAGGCTTTACGCGGGATAGAGCGTCGGCAAGAAAGGCCATAATCTTCGTCCTGAAGAGCTGTTGCACAAGGCGGGATCGCGCACGGACACCGCCGGTACGCTCTATGTCTAAACTATGACGCCGTTTCAAGCGGAAAGCTTGAATGAAACCGATCAAAGAAGCTGATCATAGCATGGTCTCCCGAATGTGACCCGGTTCGCGAGGGCGGAAACGCAGCACCGGCCCGCCGGATCGGGAGCCCGCCACCTCGCGGACAGGCGCGCAGGACCACGAACCCGTAAACCACGGCCGCATTCGAAAACATATGTGCTAAAACCTTCAGGGCCTTTTTTACACCAGCGTAACCCTTGGCTGGTACAACCACCGGAATAGACGCAACGAAAAGTCCGACGAGCATGACGCCGAGAAGCATTTTCGCCAATCTGGTGCGTAGCGAAGACGGTGCCTTTTCCACCGCCTACGGCCCCTTCGTGCTGCAATCCGCCCTGCAGCCGATCTTCCGTTCGACGGGCGCCGAACTGGATATCGAGGCTTTCGAGGGCCTGGTGCGCGTCTCGCGCGAGCGGGAACCGGTTTCGCCCGGCGATTTCTTCCGCCTCGTCCCGCCTGCCGACATCGCCGATATCGACAGCATCCTGCGCACGATCCACATTCTCAACACTGGGCGGCTCAACCGGTCCCGCGCCAGGATCTTCGTGAAGTTTCATCCAGGCCTCTTCCGGACGCCCCACGAGATGCGCCAGGAAGTGGAGCGCATCAAGCTCGCGGGCCATGAGGCTGGCCTCAAGCCGGACCGCATCGTCTGCGAGATCTCGGAAAAATCCGGCGCGGCCGACGATATCGTCGTAGCCTTTACCCAGCACATGAGAGCGATCGGCTTCCTCGTCGCGATCGACGATTATGGCGCGGGGGATTCCGATCTGGCCCGGCTGAAGCGCATCAAGCCGGACTACGTGAAATTCGACGCCTCCTGGGTCCGCGACGTCCTCGACAACTCCGCCGGCTATGCCCTGCTGAGGGTCATCGTCCGGCAGATGCTGGACGAGCGCATAGAGCCCATTTTCGAGGGGCTTGAAGAGGTCTGGCAGGTCGACCTGTGCGAGGAGCTCGGCGTTCCGCTGATGCAGGGTTATGCGCTTGCCCGCCCGGAAATCGCGCCGACCACGTTCAACGAAGCCTTTCCGGAAGGCCTTGCGGCTTTCGCGCCGTCACCGCGCCGTGAGGCCGCGCTGTCGAGCGACCTCCCCGTCGCGCCGGCGGCTCCCGCCATGCGGCCCGCCCTGGCAAGACACGCCCGCACTTTCGGCCGCCGGCAATCCGGCGGCGAATGAACGGTCCCGGATGCCCACGGCAACCGGCGGGCGAAATACCGCCGAACCCCCTTTGAACGGCATCGCGACACCGGAACGATAAAATTTTTCCCTTTCCGTCACCTGCCTCAAAATGACACAGAAGAGGGTTAGCAAAGCATTGCTGGCGATGAAATTCTCATCGCCCTGCTCTCAAAAGAGCGCAAACCCCGCATTTTCAGGCGTTTTGGCAATTCCTGTTTCCGGCCGGCCGGGGCAGTTCAAAAAACTTTTTCTTGCCAATTTCCGATAAACACAGCACTCTGTGCAAGTTCGGGCAATTTACGAGCATGGGAAGACCTATAATGACGCGTTCCGAAGGCGCTAAGACTTCGGGCGGTAGGCTGGGGGCGGAGATATTCAAAGCTATTCCTGCCGGTCACCGCGGTAAAGACAGGGACCCTTTCTTAAAGCTGCCTGCCGCCGCCCTTCGGGGCAATACTATTTATGCTGTCCGCCGCTGAACACGGACAGAGAGAAAAGGACCTGCTGCATGGCCGAAACTGGCACTGTAAAATTCTTCAATACCGACAAGGGCTTCGGCTTCATCAAGCCAGATAGTGGTGGCGCCGATATCTTTGTCCATATCTCTGCCGTACAGGCTTCCGGCCTGTCCGGATTGTCGGAAAACCAGAAGGTAAGCTTCGACACGGAACCGGATCGTCGCGGCAAAGGCCCCAAGGCCGTCAACCTGCAGATCGCTGGTTAAGCCCTAGAGGCTTTCTGTTCGAGTTGAGGCCCGGCAGTCATGCCGGGTTTTTTTCTTTGCCGGAACGCCTGGATCAGGCGGCGTTCCAACTTAAGGCTGCTGACCGGCGTGGCCTCTCAGAGACCGCGAAGGAATGGGTTGCTCCGTCTTTCGTCGCCGATCCGGCCACCCGGCCCGTGGCCGCAGATGAAGCCCACGTCATCCCCAAGCGGCAGGACCTTGTCGCGGATGGAGGCGAGCAGCGCCTCGTGATCGCCGCCGGGCAGGTCGGTGCGGCCGATCGAACCGTTGAACAGGACGTCGCCGAGATGCGCGAACTTCTGTTTACGGTTGTAATAGATCACATGGCCGGGGGCATGGCCGGGGCAGTGGAAAACCTCGAAGACGTGATCCCCGAACGAGACGGTATCGCCTTCGTTGAGCCAGCGGTCGGGCATGACATTGCGCACCGCCATCTTCACTCCGAACTTCCCGGCCTGGGTCTCAAGCCGCTGGAGAAGCGGCAGATCCGCCTCATGCGGCCCGATCACCCGGATTCCCAGCGCCTCGCGCAATTCGTCCGCCCCGCCGGCATGGTCGATATGGCCGTGCGTCAGCCAGATTTCCTTGAGCGTGATGCCGTTTTCCTCGACGACCTGGAGGATCGTCGGCACATCGCCGCCCGGATCGATGACGACGCCTTCCCTGGTCTCGTCGTCGAACAGGATCGTGCAGTTCTGCTGGAATGGCGTAACCGGGATGATGCCGGCCTGTAACGTGCCCATGATGCCTCGGATCATTCTGTAGGATCAGCGGGGTATAACGGCAAACGCAGAGCATTTCAGCCGAAAAATCAGTCGGCGGACGCAGTCGTGTACTGCAGGTCGGAGGAGACCGGCGGCGCGAGCGACACGGTTGCGAGCAGGAAGACGGATACGATGATCTTGAGCGTGAAGACGGTGACCAGAACGCCTCTGAGCGGATTGGCGGGCGCGACCGGCTCCATCGTGATGGGAGGCAGGGCGGAAAAGGTCTGGATGGTCATTGGTCGGGCGGTCATGGGATTTTCTCCGATATGTGGCAGATTCAATGGACGCCGGGCCTAAAAGTTCCAGAGCGTCCATTTATCTGTGGCTTACCCGTCACAGATTGGAGAATCCGCCTGTTTCCGGCGGAACCAGCCGGTCGGATCGGGGTTTCCCAACCAGTCAACATGAGGAGAAAATCCATGACGACCTGGTTGAAACGCCCGAAATTGACGTGGCTCGGCCTCGGCGCCGCCCTTTCGGCGCTTGCCCTCCCCGCCCAGGCACAGATGGCCACCACGACCGCATCGGACATCGTCGTGCGGTCCGGTCCAGGCCAGGACTATCCCGAGATCGGTCTCGCCACGCGCGGCAGCCCGGCGATGATGGACGGTTGCCTCGAAGGCGGCAACTGGTGCCGCATCGAAGTGAACGGCATGCGTGGCTGGGTATTCGCGGAATACCTGACCATCCGCCACAACGGAACGCCTGTCGTGGTTCAGGACTATCGCAGCCGCTACGACGTGCCGGCGGTGACCTATGAAAGCACGTCCAGCATCGCCCCGCCCGCTCCCGTTCCGGGACCGGACGATATCATGCTCGGTCCGGTCGGCACCGTCGACGTGGTCGACCCGCCCGATACCGTCATCAGTTATATCGAGCAGCATCCGGCGGAAACCATCCGCGTCCGCAATGAACTGGTGGTCGGGGCGACGCTGCCGCCGGACGTGATGATCCGCGAAGTGCCCGACTACGAATACGACTATGTCGTCGTCAACGACCGGCCCGTCCTGGTCGATCCCGGCAGCCGCCGCATCGTTCACATCTACGATTGATCCATCCCGCGAAGGGCGCCCTTGTTCGGCGCCCTTCCGCCCGTCCCGCGCTGCTTTCAAGAAATGCTGTTGATTGTTCAAGCCGTTCGCGCTTTATGACGTGCGAATGTCTAAAGTGCCTGCGTGTTTAAAGAGCTACGGCGACGACCGGGCCGGGCCATGACGGGAAAGGAACAGGGAGTGTCGCGCGCATCGACGGGAAAAGCCGTCAAGAAGGTCCTGCCGCCGATGCCGGCGGTCGATGAAGCCCAGATCGACTTCGAGACCATCGAGCTGCTTTTCTTCGCCTACCGCGATTTCGTGTCCGATCCGGATGCCATTCTGGCCAAGATCGGCATGGGACGCGCCCACCATCGCGTCGTCTATTTCGTCTGCCGCCAGCCGGGCATGATGGTGACCGACCTTCTCGACACGCTGCAGATCACCAAACAGAGCCTTGCACGCGTACTCAAACAACTGATCGAATCCGGTTATATTCGCCAGATGGCGGGAGCCAAGGACAGGCGGCAGAGACGGCTCTACCCGACGCTGGCGGGCCGCGAGCTGGCGCTCGCCCTTTCCGAGCCGCAATCGCGCCGTATCGCTCGCGCCATGGAGGATTTGACGCCGGAGATCCGGGCCTCGGTCAAGGAATTCCTGCGCCGCATGCGCGGGCGCGACGAGAACCTCGACCCCGTCGACAGCGATCTGGATTAAGTGGGACCTGCCATATGACGAAAACGCCCCCTTCCGATGATGCACCGCACCTTCTCGTGGTCGACGACGACACGCGCATCCGCGATCTTCTCAACCGTTATCTCATGGAGCAGGGTTTTCGCGTCACCATCGCCGGCGACGCGGCGGAAGCCCGCCGCAAGCTCGAAGGGCTGCATTTCGACCTCATCATCCTCGACGTGATGATGCCGGGCGAATCCGGCCTGTCACTCACCCAGTCGCTCTACCAGAAGAAGACCATACCGGTGATCCTGCTGACCGCGCGCGCCGAGGCGGAATCGCGCATCGCAGGCCTCGAGGCCGGCGCGGACGACTATCTCTCAAAACCTTTCGATCCGCGCGAACTGGTGCTGCGCATCAACAATATCCTGCGCCGCAGCTCGTCGGCCGACACGCCGAAGATCGAGCAGATCATGTTCGGGCCCTTCACCTTCTCCATCCCGCGCAAGGAATTGCGCAAGGCGGCGGAGACCATCAGGCTCACCGATCGCGAACAGGAGATCATGCTGCTCTTCGCCCTGCGCGCCGGCGACACCATTCCCCGCCACGAGCTGATCGGCGACGATGCCGAGGTCGGCGAGCGCACGATCGACGTGCAGATCAACCGTTTGCGGCGTAAGATCGAGGACGATCCGGCCAACCCCGTCTATCTGCAGACGGTGCGCGGCATCGGATACCGGCTGAGTATCGATTGACCGGCTGGAGAACCGTGTGTCCTGACGGATGCGTGGCTCTCCAGCCTATTGAAACCACGCATCGCGCCTTCCGAAGATCGTTTACGGTTCTCGGCCGATGCCACAGGCAGGAGCGCGCAGGCAGAAGGCAGGATGGCACTTTTCGATTCCCTGAGGCGCGACATGGACCGGCTGACCGTGCCGGGCTGGCGCCCCTTCGTCCGCTGGCTGCGCCGCCATCTGCCGACCGGCCTCTACACCCGTTCGCTGCTGATCGTCATCCTGCCCATGCTGCTTCTGCAGACAGTGGTCGCGGCCGTCTTCATGGAGCGGCACTGGCGCATGGTCACCGAGCGGCTTTCGGAAGGCACGGTCAGGGACATCGCCGGCATCATCGAGGTCATCAAGAGTTATCCGCAGGACGCCAACTACGACGCGATCACCCGCATCGCCGACGATGCGCTGAACCTCACGATCGCGGTGGAGGAGAACGGCCAGCTACCGCCGCCCCGTCCCCGTCCGTTTTTCTCCATCCTCGACGACATCCTCGCCGACCAGATCACCCGCCAGATCCAGATGCCCTTCTGGATCGATACGGTGGGAGACAGCCGCCTCGTCGAAATCCGCATCAAGTTCGACGATCGCGTGCTCCGGGTTTTTGCCCGCCGCGGCTCCACTTATGCCTCGAACACCCATATCTTCCTGGTCTGGATGATCGGCACCGCCTTCGTGCTGGTGGTGATCTCCATCCTCTTCCTGCGTGGCCAGATCCGCCCGATCCTGACGCTCGCCCGCGCCGCGGAAAGTTTCGGCAAGGGCCAGAAGACGGAGGGTTTTTCCCCGCGCGGCGCAGACGAGATCCGCCGCGCCGGCCTTGCCTTCATCCAGATGCGCGAACGCATCGAACGGCAGATGGAGCAGCGCACCGCCATGCTTGCCGGCATCAGCCACGATCTCCGGACCATCCTGACACGCTTCCGGCTGCAGCTTGCGCTGGCCGGCGACAAGCCGGAGCTTGCCGGCATGAGCCAGGACGTCGAGGACATGCAGTCGATGCTCGAAGGTTACCTCGCCTTCGCCAAGGGCGAGGCGGAGGAAGATTTCGGCGAGCTGCGCCTCAGCGAACTCCTCGAAAGGCTCCGCGCCGATTTCTCGCTTCACGGCAAGACCATGACCTACGAGATCGACGGCGAGGACGAGATCGCCGTGCGCCCGAACGCCTTCACCAGGCTCGTCGGCAACCTCGTGTCGAACAGCGAGCGCTATGCCGACAACCTGCATGTCGAGGCAAGGCACAGCGCCAAATGGCTGACCTTGACGCTCGACGACGACGGCCCCGGCATTCCACCCGAGGCGCGCGAGGACGTCTTCAAGCCTTTCTACCGGCTGGACGAGGCCCGCAACCTCAACTCTTCCGGCACCGGCCTCGGCCTTGCCATCGCCCGCGACATCGCGCGCGCTCATGGCGGCAACGTGACGCTCGCCGACAGTCCGAAAGGCGGCCTGCGCGCCATCGTGCGCGTGCCGGCGTAAAAGGAGAAACAATGCCCATCGACCTTTCCGGGATGCAATGGCTGAATCCCCCGCCCGAAGCGCGCGAAGCCGAAGGCCGGCTGGTCGCCCGCTCGGGCAGCGAGACCGACTTCTGGCAGGGAACATATTACGGATTTCATCGCGACAGCGGTCATTTCCTCCATCGCAGCCGGTCCGGCGATTTCACCGCCGAAACCTCCTTCGTCGGCCGCTACGAAGCGCTTTACGACCAGGCCGGACTGATGATCCGCCACGACGAGACGCACTGGATGAAATGCGGCATCGAGTTCACCGACGGCGCCCGCCATTTCAGCGTGGTCGTCACCAACGGCCATTCGGACTGGTCGGCCTTCCGTCTCGCGGACAATTTCGAGGAAATATTCGTTCGCGTCACCCGGATGGGCGATGCTCTTTTCATCCAGTATCGCACCGACCGCCAGCCGGAATGGCGAATGGCCCGGCTTGCCTATTTTCCGCCGGACATCGCCGATCTTTCCGTCGGCATGACCTTCTGCTCGCCGCAGCGCGAGGGTTTCGAAGTCGAATTCCGCTCGTTCAGCCTGACCGATGTCAAAAGCCGGGATATTCACTAAAAAGCAGGGACTGACCTACATCAGCTTCCTGCCGTTCGGCACCGGCTGCTCGATGGCGGCGAGCACGATCGCGCCCTTCTCGTCCTCGAAACCGAGCGTCAGGACTTCGGAACGGAAAGGACCGATCTGGCGCGGCGGAAAATTGACGACGCCGAGCACCTGTCGCCCGACCAGCGTCTCCGGCGTGTAGTGCACGGTGATCTGGGCGGAGGATTTCTTGATGCCGATCTCCGGGCCGAAATCGATCTTCAGCTTGAATGCCGGCTTGCGGGCCTCCGGGAAGGCCTCGACCTCGACAATGGTGCCGACGCGGATATCGACCTTTTCGAAATCCGCGAAACTGATCTTCTCGACGTCTCGATTGGCGGTTTCTTCAGCCATGCGATGCACTCAACGTCCGAGTTCTTCGGCCCGCTTGCGGGCCGCCGCGATCGCCTCGTCGAAAAGCGGCTGCATGCCGTTCTCGGCCATCAGCACGGCAAGCGCCGCCGCGGTCGTGCCGCCTGGCGACGTGACGTTCTGGCGAAGCCTGGAAGCGTCGTCGGGGGACTGGTGCAGGAGTTCACCAGCCCCCGAGACAGTTTCCCGCGCGAGCCGCATGGCGAGGTCCGCCGGCAGGCCGGCTTTCCGGCCCGCTTCAGCCATGCACTCGACGAGATAGAACACGTAAGCCGGGCCACTGCCCGAAACGGCGGTCACCGCGTCGATATCCGCCTCGCTCGAAACCCATTCCACCGGGCCGCTGACCCTCAGGAGCGATTCGACGGCGGTGCGCTGGGCATCGCTGACCTTCGGATTGGCATAGGCCCCGGTAACGCCGCGACCGATCATCGCTGGCGTGTTCGGCATGGCGCGCACCATGGCAGCATCGCCGAGATGGGCGAGAAGATAGGACAGCGTCTTGCCGGCCGCGACGGAAACAACCACCGTGTCCGGACCGACGGCCGGTTTCAACGGAGGCAGGACCGCATCCATCAATTGCGGTTTGACGGCAAGGAACAGGATATCGGCCGAAAGCCGTTCCGGCAGGGAGGCGAAATGCCGTGCGCCCGCATCGGAAATGATCGCCTTCATCGCCTCGGATGGCGACGGATCGATGACCGTGACGGACGCACCGGGCACACCCTTTTTCAGCCAGCCGGAAAGCATGGCGCCGCCCATATTGCCGGCGCCGACGAGAACGATCGATCCGAGCTGGGCGAGCGCCATCAGGCTTCGCCCACGGTTTCGAACAGAACGGCATCCATGGCAGCCTTCGCCTCCATTCCCGACCACACCACGAACTGGAAGGCCTGATAATAGGCCTCGCAGGCTTCGAGCGCGCTCGACAGCAGCACTTCCACCTGCTGGTTGGTCGGCTCCGCGCCGCCAGCCAGAAGCAGAGACTGGCGGAAGATAATGACGTCTTCTTGGCGCCACAGGTCGAAATGGCCCATCAGCACCTGCCCGTTGATATGCGACAGCAGGCGAATGACCTCGTTGACCCGGGCGTCGGGAATCTTGATGTCGAAGGCGCAGGCCAGATGCAGCGCCTCGAACTCCTCCATCCAGGAGAAGGAAACATGGTAGTCAGCCCAGCGGCCTTCCACGGTCATGGCGATTTCGTCTTCGCCCGACCGCTCAAACGTCCAGTCGTTCGAGGCTGCGACGAACTCGATCATATCGACCGGGTTCGACTGACGTTCGATTTCCAATTCCATAAGGCTCATGCGGCACCTTCTTGACCGGAATGATTGCGGATTCGTGCGACAACGCCAAAACACGCGAACACTGACCGGGAACTACACTGTCGATGATCGCCCGACGCCTCCAGACTAACGCAGCCACTTTGTCCGGAGCTTACCAACCCGTTTCGAATCATCGTTTAAAATCAGTGTAGCTAGACAGAGTCCGGCTGCCATCCCCTCCCCCTCGATTTTGCTGAAACCGCCCTCGAAACTTCTTCCTAACGGGGATCAGAACGGAGTCATAACCGACTCTGACGACTGGCTTTTTTGCCAGTGTCCACAGGGTGAGATTTTTTTGGGTACGGCGTGCCCTCGGTTCACATGCCGGGCGGATCGACCGCCAGGGCCTGTTTCAGATTGGCCCATGTCGCCGCCTCGAAACGCTCGGGCCATTCGACGCCGATCGTCTTCGCCATCCTCCGCGCCCGGGGCAGATATGCTCCGGCATAGGCGAGATTGGCCGATATGATCGATTCTCTCGTCGGCGAGGGTATCGGCAGGCCGGCGAGGACATCCTTCTGCTCGCCGGTGATCAGCCTGTTCAGATGAAGGGCGCCGCCCCTGTTGGGAGCCCCCGTCTCCTCGATCATCAGATCGACGAGAAGATTCCTGAGGTGGAAGATACCGGTGATCCCGTTCAGGTATTCCTCCCTGCCGATCGCAAGCGCCAGCAATCCGAAGATCCGGATGAACTCCTCGAACTGCCACCTCATGCGCGACGGATCGGGGCCTGCCCTTCGCGATGGGGAGGGTAGCGCGGCCAGGATTCCATCGTGATCGAAGAGGATCTTCAGGCCATCGGCGGTCCGGCGGGCCATCTGGTCCGGCGTGACGATCTCTACGTCGATCCTCAGCCAGTCCACCGTGACGGCGTTGATCAGCATGGGCCTGACCTGACGGTCCCGCCAGAGAACGACCTCGCCCGAGATGCCGACCGCTTTGCGCCACACACGGGCGAACCCATCCGTGGGACCATCCCGGCAAACCGCGAGAAAATCGATATCGCTGTAGGAATCCTCAAGCCCGGCGCCGTAGCTGCCGCTCAGGAACAGCGCCCGGACCGTCGGTTCGCTCCGGAGGGCGGCGGCAATCTCCCTGATGGCGGTCGCGTTGTCCATTCGACTGCCCCGCTCCTGGAGCCTCGGGCCTTATTGCCCGGAAAGCTTCGCCTCGAGCGCCTCGATGCGGGCTTTCAGCGCTTCGTTCTCGTCGCGGGCGCGGGCCGCCATTTCCCGCACGGCCTCGAACTCCTCGCGCTTGACCACGTCCATGCTGTTGAGGAATCGCTCGGCCTGGGCATGGAAGGCCGTTTCCATTTCCTTGCGCACGCCCTGGGCGGCGCCCGCGGCATCGGTCATCAGCCGCGCGAAATCGTCGAGGATGCGGTTCGTCCCGGTCGACATGGTTCTACTCCCGAAATGTCCGGCCGCCCAAACATTCCACGGAGGCGCGGCCTGAAAAAATCCATAGAGGTGAAGTAGGGCCTGCCGCGATCTGTTGCAAGCGTCATCCACTGCCTGCATCAGCTCTTGCTGAGATTCGCCTTGACCGGCGATATCCGCAACGCCATGTTCCGCGACGATACCCAGCCTGGGAACCCGATAATTTGTACGAAGCGCTTCATCTTTTCGCCCTCATGCCGTTCCCGGACATCGATCCGGTGGCCTTCTCCATCGGCCCGCTCGCCGTCCATTGGTACGGTCTCGCCTATGTCGCCGGCATCCTGCTCGGCTGGTTCTATGCGCGCCGCCTGGTGGCGAACGGTTCGCTGTGGAAGGACGGGCAGTCACCGATCACCGCCACCCATCTCGACGACTTCCTCGTCTGGGTCGCCGCCGGCATCGTGCTCGGGGGGCGTATCGGCTACGTGCTTTTCTATGATTTCGCCGCGGTGTCGGAGAATCCGATCCGGGTGATCCAGATCTGGAACGGCGGGATGTCCTTCCATGGCGGCTTCCTCGGCGCGACGATCGCCATGATCCTCTTCGCGCGCCGGAACGGAATTCCGGTCTGGAGCATGTTCGACACGGTCGCCGCCGTCGTCCCCTTGGGGCTCTTCTTCGGGCGCATCGCGAATTTCATCAACGGTGAACTCTGGGGACGCCTGAGCGACATGCCATGGGCCGTGGTCTTTCCGACCGGCGGTCCCTTCGCACGGCACCCGAGCCAGCTTTACGAGGCCGGGCTCGAAGGCATCGTGCTCCTGCTGGCGCTCGCGCTGCTGATCTTCCGCTTCAGGGCGCTGAAGACGCCCGGCACGCTCTCCGGCACGTTCGTGACCGGCTACGGGCTCTGCCGCATCTTCGTGGAATTCTTCCGCGAACCCGATGCGCAGCTCGGTTACCTGCTCGGCACGAACTGGCTGACGATGGGGATGGTTCTTTCCCTGCCCATGGTCGCGATCGGCCTCTGGGCCGTCGCCCGGGCACGCTCGGCCGCCACCACGGCCTCCGCAAAGGCGTAGACGGAGGCGCACGATCGTGAGCACGCCCCTCGCCGACAAGATCAAGAACCTGATCCGGACAAACGGCCCGATCAGCGTCACCGACTATTTCGCGCTCTGCCTCGCCGACCCGGAATACGGCTATTACCGCAGCCGCGAACCTTTCGGCCGGCACGGCGATTTCATCACCGCACCGGAAATCAGCCAGCTCTTCGGCGAGATGATCGGCGTGTTCATCGTGCATGCCTGGCAGCGGCACGGGACGCCGCCTGCCGTCCAGCTTGTGGAGATCGGCCCCGGCCGCGGCACGATGATGGCCGACATGCTGAGGGTCATCCGGCGAATCGCGCCGCCGCTCTTCGAGGGCCTGCATGTCCATCTCGTCGAAACCAGCGAGCGGTTGCGGGGCGTGCAGCGGGTAACACTGGAGGCCTATTCGACCAAGATCTCCTGGCACGACAGTTTCGAGGACGTCCCGGAAGGCTTTACGCTGATTGCCGCGAACGAGCTTTTCGATGCGATCCCGATCCGCCAGTTCGTCAGGACGTCGACGGGTTTCCGGGAGCGCCTCGTCGGTCTGGACGCCGATGACGAACTGACCTTCGCCGCCGGCGTCGCAACGCTCGATCCCGCCCTCCTGCCCTCGCCCGCCGCCTCCATTCCCGAAGGCACGATCTTCGAGCTGGCTCCCGCCCGCCAGGCCGTCATGCAGACCCTCTGCGACCGGTTGAGGAGTTCCGGCGGCACGGCGCTCGTCATCGACTACGGCCACATGGTCACCGGTTTCGGCGATACGCTGCAGGCGGTCCGAAACCATGACTTCGACCCTCCGCTCGCCAGCCCCGGCGAAGCGGACCTGACCAGCCATGTGGATTTCGAGGATCTCGCCAAGGTCGCTCTTTCCACGGGCGTGCATTTGAACGGCGGCCTGCGCCAGGGCGAATTCCTTTTCGGCCTCGGCCTCGCCGAACGCGCGACCGCGCTTGCAAAGGACAAGGAGCCGCCGGAACAGCGGCTGATCGCCGCGGCGGTCGACCGGCTGGCCGGAGAAGGCGCCGGCAAGATGGGCGAGCTGTTCAAGGTCATCGCGGTATCGAGCCCCGCTCTGGACCTTATGCCCTTCCGGGCGACAGGCTGAGGGCCTGCGCCACCTCCGCTCCGCCCCGCGGGCCGCAGGAGAGCGTCGTCAATTCAGGCAATCTCCCCAACCCGATTGACATCCCCCCTTCGCTTGGGCCACTCTCGCCCCGGACCGAAGCAGCGGGCATTCATCTTGCGCCTGCACAAAATCCCTTGAAATCAACAGGATAGACAACGCCGATGCAGGACAGCCCCTTGCCGACGCCGATTGAGAGCCCCCTGTTGAACGACGTGGCGGGCGGCCGCGTCCGCCATGGTTTCTTCACCCGCCAGGGCGGCGTGTCCGAGGGACTTTACGCCGGCCTCAATGTGGGAATCGGCTCGGACGACGACCGGCTGAAGGTGATCGAGAACCGGACCCGCGTCGCCGGCTGGTTCGGACTGCCGCTGGACAAGCTTGCGACCGTTCACCAGGTCCACTCCCCGGACGTCTTCGTGGTGGACGAGACCTATGCCGGCGAGCGGCCTCAGGTGGACGCCATGGTGACCACCGTTGCCGGCGTGGTGCTCGGCGTGCTGTCGGCCGACTGCGGCCCGATCCTGTTTGCCGACGGCGAGAACGGCGTCATCGGCGCCGCCCATGCGGGCTGGAAGGGGGCGCTTGGCGGCGTGCTCGAAAACACCATCGAGGCCATGATATCGCTCGGCGCCGCTCGTGAAAGGATCACCGCCGTGCTTGGCCCCTCGATCGGCCCGAGAAGCTACGAGGTCGGCCCCGAATTCGTCGAACGCTTCCTTGCTTTCGATCCCGGCTACGAAGAATTCTTCACGGCCTCGCAAAAGCCGGGGCATGCCATGTTCGACTTGCCCTCGCTGACGATCAGGAGGTTGAAGGCCGCCGGCGTGCGGGCCGAAAACCTCGACCTCGACACCTACCCGGATGCGGAACGGTTCTTCTCCTATCGCCGCACCACCCACGCAAGAGAGCCGGACTACGGCCGCCAGATTTCAGCAATCTCTATTCGGGAGGATTGATATGGCCCTGCATTTCGACAGAACCGAATATGCCGACCGCCTGGCGCGGCTGACGGAGAGGATGCGCGCGGAAAAGCTGGATGCGCTGCTGCTGTTCGCCCAGGAAAGCATGTACTGGCTGACCGGCTACGACACCTTCGGTTATTGCTTTTTCCAGACGCTGGTGGTCAAGGCCGACGGCACGATGACGCTGCTCACCCGTTCCGCGGACCTGCGCCAGGCGCGCCATACCTCGATCATCGAGAACATCGTCGTCTGGGTCGACCGGGTGAACGCCGATCCGACGCTCGACCTCAAGAACATGCTGAGCGACATGGATCTGCTCGGCGCCAAGATCGGCGTGGAATACGACACCCACGGCATGACGGGCCGCACCGCCCGGCTGGTGGACAACCAGCTCTCCACCTTCGGCCAGATCAGCGATGCCTCCTATCTCGTCAGCACGCTGCGCCTCGTCAAAAGCCCTGCGGAGATCGCCTATGCGAAACGCGCCGCCGAGCTTGCGGATGACGCGCTCGACGCCACGCTGCCGCTCATCGGGGCCGGAGGCGACGAGGCCGGGATTCTGGCCGCCATGCAGGGCGCGGTCTTCCTCGGCGGCGGGGATTATCCCGCCAACGAATTCATCATCGGCTCGGGCGTCGATGCGCTTCTGTGCCGCTACAAGGCCGGCCGCCGCAAGCTCGACGCGACCGACCAGCTGACGCTCGAATGGGCCGGCACGGCAGCCCATTACCATGCCGCGATGATGCGCACCGTCATCATCGGCGAACCGACGCTCCGCCACCGGGAGCTTCACAAGGCCTGCCTCGAAACGATCCGGGCGATCGAGGAGGTTCTGCGCCCCGGCCACACGTTCGGCGACGTTTTCGATACCCATGCCCGCATTCTCGACGAGCGCGGCCTGTCGCGCCACCGCCTGAATGCCTGCGGTTATTCGCTCGGCGCCCGTTTTTCGCCCTCGTGGATGGAGCACCAGATGTTCCATGTCGGCAACCCGCAGGAGATCCTGCCCGACATGACGCTTTTCGCACATATGATCATCATGGACTCCGACAGCGGCGCCGCCATGACCCTCGGCCATACCTACCTGACCACCGAAACCGATCCGCAGCCTCTTTCCCGCCACGGTCTGGACCTTATTTTGCGCTGATTTTCAGTCTCTCATCCGGCGATTGACAGGCCCCGAAGGCGAACAATAAGCTTCCGGGATGGGGAATCTTGTGCAGGAGGCGGGCATGCGGCTTTTCGGAAGACTGTTTTCCGCAATCCTGCTCGCGGTCGCCCTGTCGTCCTGCAACACGACCGAGGCCCTGACGCCGCAGGCGAATGTCGGCGGCGGAAGCGGCACGGCGTCCGCGCCCGTTACCCAAGCCGATACCGAGCGCATGGCGCGATCCGCGCAGCCGGAAACCTATGGCGCCCGGCAGGGCGGCTACCGGACCGGGCCGCAGAACACCCTGGAGGCCCAGGCCCGCGCGCTCGAAACCGGCAGCTCGGTCTCGCCCGCGTCTTCCGGCCCGGCGCCGCAATGGAACGGGCAAGGCCAGCAACAGGCGGCGCAGCCGCCGCAGGAACAGCCGCCCGCAACGGCCGCTCCCTCGCAGCAGGCCTCGCTGCCGCCGTCCGGCGCGTCCGGCGGCACGGTCCGCTTCCTGCCGATCATCGGCGCACCGGTTCAGGCGGTAACGCCGCTTTCGCGCCAGCTCGGCGCCCAGGCACGGGCCGGCGGCCTGACGATCCGCCCGTCCGGCGATACCAGCACGGAGAACATCCTGAAGGGTTATTTCTCCGCCTTCGTCGACGGCAACAAGGTCACCGTCATCTACGTCTGGGATATCCTCGACAATTCCGGCGCCCGGCTGCACCGCATGCAGGGACAGGAAAGCGTGCCGGCGAAAGGTTCCGATCCATGGGCGGCCGTGCCCGCCTCCACCATGGAGGCCATCGCCGGCAAGACCATCCAGGACTACCTGAGCTGGCGCCAGTCGCAACGCGGATAGAAGGAGTGGCTTGAAAGCCGCCGGTCATCGTTTCTTCATAAAAAACCGTGGTGAGGCGCAAAACACTATTGCATTCGAGGGCAGCGGCGGTAAAAGGCCCGCATCCAGCTTCAAAACAGGCGGACCGAAATGAAGGTTTTCGCAGGCAATTCGAACCGGCACCTCGCCGACGCGATCTGCAGCTATCTCAATGTTCCAGTCGGAAAAGCCAGCGTAAGGCGATTTGCAGACCAGGAAATCTTCGTTGAAATCCAGGAAAACGTGCGCGGGGAAGACGTCTTCGTCATTCAGTCGACGTCCTTTCCGACCAACGACCATCTGATGGAACTGCTGATCATGATCGATGCGTTCCGCCGCTCGTCGGCAAAGCGCATCACGGCGGTCCTTCCCTATTTCGGCTATGCCCGCCAGGACCGCCGCGCCTCCGGCCGCACGCCGATCTCGGCCAAGCTCGTCGCCAATCTGATCACCGAGGCCGGCGCGGACCGCGTCCTGACGCTCGACCTGCATGCCGGCCAGATCCAAGGCTTCTTCGACATACCGACCGACAATCTCTTCGCCGTGCCGATCCTGACCCGCGACGTCAAGGAGCACTATGACCTCAACAACGTCATGGTCGTCTCGCCCGATGTCGGCGGCGTGGTGCGCGCCCGCGCGCTGGCCAAGCGCCTCGACTGCCAGCTCGCCATCGTCGACAAGCGCCGCGAACGCGCCGGCGAATCCGAGGTCATGAATATCATCGGCGAAGTGGACGGCAAGGACTGTCTGCTGATCGACGACATCGTCGATTCCGGCGGCACGCTCTGCAACGCCGCCGATGCGCTGCTGGCGAAGGGCGCTGCAAGCGTGACGGCCTACATCACCCATGGCGTCCTCTCGGGCGGCGCGGTTGCCCGTATCGCCGCCTCGCAGCTGCGCGAACTGGTCATCACCGACAGCATCCAGCCGACCACGGCGGTCCAGTCGGCCCACAACATCCGCGTCATCACCACGGCCAACCTGCTTGGCGAGGCGATCAGCCGCACGGCGATGGAATCCTCCGTCTCCAGCCTGTTCGACTGACCTTTTGCAACGACAGGTGTTCCGATAAACTTCTTGTGAACACAACGAGGAGTGAGTCGCTATGGTTTCGTGTTTCGGGCAGTCGAAGAGGCTGGCCTTTTTCCTTCTTATTCCGCTGCTGTCCGGCTGCGTCGAAGGCGGCCCCGGGCCGGGCGGCTATTATCCGCCGCAGCGTCCCTGGCCCGAACCCCGGCCGCAACCGCAGATGTGCACGATGGAATATCGCCCGGTCTGCGGCGAGCGCGGCGGCCGCACCGAGACCTTCGGCAATGCCTGCCAGGCGCGCGAGCGCGGCTACCGCGTCGTCAGCAGCGGCGAATGCCGCCAGCCCGGCTTCCCGCAGCCGGGTCGGCCGGATCGGCCGGATTGGGATCACCCGGGCCGTCCTGATCGGCCGGACTGGGATCGTCCAGGCCGTCCCGACAGGCCGGATTGGGATCGTCCCGATCGCCCGGGACGCCCCGAGCGGCCCGGCGGTGTCTGCACGCGCGAATACCGGCCGGTCTGCGGCCAGCGCGGTTCCCGCACCCAGACGTTCCCGAACGCCTGCGAAGCGGGAAATGCCGGTTTCAGCGTCGTGGCCTCCGGAGAGTGCCGCCGCTGAGCGACATAGGCCGGGAGCCGTGGAATGCATGAAGCAAAACGCCGGGACAACCGTCCCGGCGTTTTGCTTTGCATCGCAGCTTCGATTAGTTAAGGCGCCTGTCGAAGGAGTTCCTCATGGCCGCGCGAGACCGCTATTCCCGAAAACTCGAATGTTCCCAATGCGGCAATACGGGTTTTGCCGAGGTGTCCGAAACGGACGACAAGCGTCAAAGCAATCGCGATTTCCGGATCGACGAGCTGCCGGTGGGCTTCTTCACGGAGTTTGCGTCCACCGATCCGCGCAAATACATGCTGCGCTGCGGCCAATGCAGCCACAAGTTCCGTTTCGAGCAGAAGACCGTCTATGCGCCGGGCGGCGAGCCCCGGCGCTGAGGATCAGGCGACCCTGGCGACCGCCGGACCCGTCTTGCCGTTGACGATGTCCTCGATGCCCTCGCGCGGTCCCGGTTTGCCGAAGAGATAGCCCTGGACCTGCATGCACCCTTCCTTGCGCAGGAAGATCATGTGTTCGTCGGTTTCCACCCCTTCCGCAAGCACGGGGATATGCAGGCTCGACGCAAGGATCAGCGTCGAGCGGACGATCGCCGCCGACTGCTCGCTGACCGCCAGTCCGTCGACGAAGCTGCGGTCGATCTTGATCTTGTCGAAGGGGAAGGTCATCAGGGTCGAAAGTGACGAATAACCGGTGCCGTAGTCGTCCATGGCGATCTTCACGCCGAGGCTCTTCAGATGGCGGATGGTCTGCAGCGCGCGCTGATGATCAGCGATGATGCCGGATTCCGTGATTTCAAGTTCGAGACGCGCTGCGTCGAGCCCCGTCTCCTTCAGGATTTCACGCACCTTCTGCGGTAGGCTCGGATCGGCGAGCTGCTGCGAGGCGACATTGACGGCGATGCCGAGCGGGTTCTTCCAGCCTGCCGCCTCCTTGCAGGCGGTTCGCAGTACCCATTCCCCAAGCTCGTTGATGAAGCCTGTGCGTTCCGCGATCGGAATGAACTCGACGGGCGAAACGAGCCCCCGCACCGGATGGTTCCAGCGCAGCAGGACCTCGAAACCGATCACCGCGCCGGTGAACGTGTCGTTCTGGCGCTGGTAGAAAAGCTGGAACTGCCCTTTCGCCAGCCCCGAGCGCATATCCATCGCCAGCGCGTTGCGCTCGCGCACCGCCTGGTCCATGGAGGAATCGTAGAAGCAGATGACGTTGTCGCCGGTCTGCTTGGCGCGGTACATGGCGACGTCCGCCTGCGCCAGCAGGTCATCGACCGTCTTTGCCTCGTCCGGATAGAGCGCTATGCCGACGCTGGAGCCCACGGTCAGCGTGTTGCCGGCCCATTCGATCGGCTTGCAGATTTCCGCCAGCAGCCGGTTGGCCAGCGCCAGCGCGTCCGAACGCCGGTAGCACATGTGCTTCAACGCGACGAACTCGTCGCCGCCGACACGGGACGCGAACTCGTTCTCCCCGATCGCCTCGGCAAGCCTGCTGCCGACCGCCCTCAGCACCGCATCGCCGGCCGCATGTCCGTGGACGTCGTTGATCTCCTTGAAACGGTTGAGATCGAAGGAAAGCACGGCCGTGTGGGCCATCGGATCGAGCGGGCGGGCCGCGATGTCCGCAAGCTGCTCGTTGAAAGCCGCACGGTTGGCAAGCCCCGTCAGCGGATCGTGAAGGGAGAGGTGGCGATATTGTTCCACGGCCGCCTTGGTGGTGCGGGCGTCGATCAGATAGGTCGCCGCGGTCAGGGCCAGCAGGATCAGCATCAGCGACAGCACGCCGAAACCGAGCACGATCGGCGGAACGATCGTGGCGGGCATCACCGCGCGCGGATCGAAAACGACGGTGACGGCCCCCATGGCGGTGAAATGCATCGTGGCGATCGCCAGTATCAGCGTCAGAACCGCCCCATATTTGCAGAAACGTGTCACCGGGCGCATGACGCGATTGGTCGTGAGCGCGCCGAATACCGCACCCAGGACCAGCGAGGCGATGACATAGTTGCGATCCCAGAGGATGACGCCCTGCACATCATAGGCCGCCATGCCCGTGTAATGCATGGCGGCGATGCCGAGCCCCAGGATCGTGCCGCCGGCCTCGATGAGCGCAGACCGGCCTCCATAGGCGGCAATGCCGAGGCCGGCCATGGCCGTCATGACCGCGACCGCGAAGGAGAGAAACGTCATGGCCGGCTCGTACCCCGCCTGCCCGCCGCCGAGGTAACCGAGCATGGCCAGGAAATGCGTCGTCCAGATGGTCGATCCGCCGATAAAGCCTGCGAGGAAAAGCCAGATACCCTTTTCCAGGCCACGTCCTCGCCGAACGCGCGAAAACAGCCGGACCGTCAGGAACGACCCCGCCGCACAGATGAAAACCGCTCCGATGATGTAGCGCAGATCGTGTTCGATGAAGACGCAGGAAAGAACGCGAAACATGAATACCTGTTACTTCTCAATTGCATTGACTGAGAAGTTTTAGCACTGAAACATGTCCGAAACGTTCTTCCGAATGGTAAATAAAGCCAAGCCCGGACCGGCATCAATTCTGACGGAGAAATGCTTGCAACCGCCTGGCAAATCAGCGGATGGGCTGCCCGTTGACGCTGAAAGTCTTCCCGTCCTCGATCGTGATATCCCAGCGCAGCCGCCCGTCCGGCTCCGTCTTCGCCATGCCCTTGGCCATCATGACCGCGAAGGAAGCCTGGTTGAACTGCGGATCGACCTTCGCCGCACCCTGGAAATACTGGATCAGCCTGTCGATATCGCGGGCCAGGATCGAGGTCTTGAGGTTATAACGGTCCTTCTCGTCGGGATTGCCGGTGATCTCACCGGAAGCCTCGATATCATAAAGCGACGATCTGGCCACGACCCTGGGGAAATCGATCGTGAGCAGGCCGTCCTTGAGAAGCGCCTTGCCCAGTCGCTCGCCTTCCGCCTCGGGCGGAGGCCCGGGCTTCGTCAGCTCCATCTCCATCACGGTGTCCACGAAGCGGGTGAAATTGAGGTCGGCGATCCCGACTTCAACGGCGGCCATGTCCGGCACCAGCCGGGCATAGACTTCCGGAACGAGGCCGGACGGTGTGGAAATCTCTTCCACTCCCAAGCCGAAACCGATGCGCGTCGCCTCGGAAGGTTCCGTCATCGTCAAGGTATAGTCGAGCTTGTCGACGCCGAAATCGCCGGCCTGGCTTGCCACGATGAAGTTATTGAACGCGATCTTCTCCGACAGCGAGGTGAAGAACGGCATCGCGTCGCGGATAAGCCCCTTCAGCTCCGTGATCTCGGCATCCGAGGGCTTTTCGTTCCTGATCAGCTCCAATGTTAGCGAAACGAGCTTCTGGATGTTCTGCGTGACCACGCCCTCCACGCCGACGTCGAAATCGAGGCTTTCGGCGCGGATCTGTACCGGCGGGGTCTGCGGAGCAGCGATCCGCTCGTAGAACTTGGCAAGCGAGCCCTTGCCCTGGAAATTCGTGGCGCCGGCGATCGCGCCGTCCGTCGAGGTCAGCGAATAGTTCATGCCGGCGAAGCTCGCCTCGATCTCCTCCGCTCCGCTCTTCGACACCATGCGGATCGGACCCGAAGTCGCCTCGCCCGAGCGCAGATAGCTGATGGCAGGATCGAAAATGCCGGAGAACACGGCATCCGTGACGGAATAGGTCAGGTTCGTCGGCCTGCCGTCAGGCATTTTCCCCTTCACGGAGAAATTCATGTTGCTGTCGCTGTTCAGCTTCCACTGTCCATTGGGAAGCGGCGCCGCGAGGAGCGTGAAAGGCGTCAGGCCGGAAACCGTGAAGTCTTGTCTGTCGATCGTCGCGAGAAGCCTCGCGATATCGTAGCTGATCTCGTAGCGGTCGCCGGCCGGCGTGACGGTGAGGAAGCCGCTGCTTCGTGCGGGGTCCGGCAGGAAATGGCTCAGGCTGTCCTTCAGCGCGCGGGCACCCTGATCGTTGACCTCGGCCGCCTGCGCCGCATGGGCGGAGAACACGGCTGCCACGCCCGTCGCGATCAAAGCCCTCTTCATGAATCAGCCCTTCCTTCGTTCAATCACCGGCGAATTTGGAAGATGGGTCCGGGAAGTCAAGCAGGATCGGCGTCTTTCCGGCCTGAAATGCTTGCGCTCCAAACCCTATTGTATTATAGCCCGCCGGTCCGCGCAGACACCCTTGGAGGCAACGCGGATGAAGCGCACCGGATGGCGCCTTCGGTTTGACGCAGCGGCCATCGCTTGCGGAAAACTCTCCAAACAACCTCGAAAGGACATGCCATGAGCCACGCATCTTATGAGCTCAAGGCCGAGGCGCGCGAACGGGTAGGTAAGGGGTCCTCCCGTGAACTTCGCCGCAACGGTTTCATTCCCGCTGTCATCTATGGTGACAAGCAGGCCCCCCTCGCGATCGCACTCTCGACCAATGAAGTGACGAAGCGCATCCATGCCGGCGGTTTCATGACCACGGTTGCCACGATCGACGTCGACGGCCAGAAGATCCAGGTCCTGCCGAAGGACTACCAGCTGGACCCGGTCCGCGACTTCACCGTGCATGTGGATTTCCTGCGCGTTTCCGGCGACACCGACGTCACGGTCGAAGTACCGGTTCACTTCGTCAACGAAGAGAAGTCCGCGATCAAGATCGGCGGCGTTCTCAACATCGTTCGCCACTCGGTCGAATTCCACTGCCCGGCAAACGACATCCCGGAATTCATCACGGTTGACCTCTCCGGCGCCAAGATCGGCGACAGCATCCATATTTCTGCCGTCACCCTGCCGAAGGGCGTACGTCCGGTCATCGCCGACCGCGACTTCACCATCGCAACCATCGTTGCCCCGGCTGCCGGTGTCGAGGAAGCCAGCGAAGAAGCCTCGGCTTCCGCATCCGAATAAGCAGGACGAAACGTCCGGCCTGAGAACCGCCCTCCCTCCGGAGGGCGGTTTTTTTATGGGCTGCGGAATGCCTGCGCGACCGGCCGAGAGCCGACCGGCACCGGACGGGCCGCAACAGGCCGGCCGGAGCCGAACGTAAAATCTCGCCATCCGCTATTGACCCGGTCCCTGGGGCTGCCTCGATAAGCCATGCGGTCAACAACCGACGAGGTGATTCCCTTGAGTTCTTCCGCACACTATCTGAGCCCATCCGAAGCCGCCGAGCGCCTCGGCATATCCCAGAAGGCGCTCCGCCTCTACGAGCGGCGCAGCCTGCTTTCCCCGGTCCGAACTGCGGCAGGCTGGCGGACCTACGGCCCCGCCGAAATGGCCCGCGCAGCGGAGATCGCTGCGCTCCGGGCGCTCGGCCTCAGCCTCGCCCAGGTGGCGCGGGTGCTGCAGGGCGACGCACAGGGTCTCGTGCCCGCGCTCGCCGCACACCAGAAACGGCTTGAGGATGACATCCGGCACCTGTCGGCAACGGTCGAAACGGTGCGCGACCTGCGCGCGGGCCTTGCCGGCGGCCTTCCGCCGAAGATGACGGAACTTGCCCGGCTTGCGCGGCCCGAGGCGGAGATCGCCGTCGCCTTTGACCTGCCCTGGCCCTGGGGCGGGGAAAGGTTCGAGCTTCGGGACATCCGCTCCCTGAACTACATCATCGGTCCGCTCGGCAGCGGCAAGACGCGGCTCGCGAAGGCGATCGCCGAACACCTGCCCGGCGCCGTCTTCGTCGATCTCGACCGCGGGGCGGACAATGCCGCCGCGGCGCAAGCCCGCATGCAGGCCGATCCGGAGCTGAAGGCCCGTGTCGAACAGGCGCTCCACTGGCTCGCCGAGGAGGGAAGCACACCCTCACCCGACCTGGCCGCCCTCGTCGTGGCGATGGAGGCCGGCCCGCAGGATATCCTGGTCCTCGACCTGATCGAACAGGGGCTGGACCAGGCGACACAGGAAGCCCTGATCGGCTATCTTCGTCATCGAGCCCGCACCGCCCGCCCCGTCTTCATGCTGACCCGTTCGTCGGCGATCCTCGATCTTGCCGCAGTGGGACAGGACGAGGCGATCATCCTTTGCCCCGCCAACCACAGCCCGCCGAGCCGGGTCGCTCCTCACCCGGGCGCGCCGGGTTATGAAGCCGTCACGACCTGCCTCGCGTCGCCCGAGGTCCGGGCCCGCACCGAAGGCGTCATCGCCTGGCGGCCGCAGGTGGCGTGAAGACCGGGAACGAAAAACCCCGCCGGCTTGCGCCGGCGGGGTCTCGTCTCGAAAGCTCGAACCTGTCAGATTTCGCCCTGCGAGGTTATGATCCGGGATACGAGGCCGTAGGAAACGGCTTCCTCGGCGCCGAGCCAGTAGTCGCGGTCGATATCCTTGGCGATCTTGCTCTCCGGCTGGCCGGTGGCCTTGGAGAAGATCTTGATCAGCCGCTCGTTCATCTTGATGATCTCGCGTGCCTGGATCTCGATGTCGGAAGCCATGCCGCGCGTGCCGCCGGACGGTTGGTGCAGCAGGAAGCGCGTGTTCGGCAGCGCGATACGGCGCTCCTTCGGCGCGGCGGCATAGATCAGCGCGCCGGCGGATGCGACCCAGCCCGTACCGATCATCCAGACCTTCGGCTTGATGAACTTGATCATGTCATGGATCGAATCGCCCGATTCCACATGACCGCCGGGCGAGTTCACGTAGATGCGGATGTCCTCGTCGCTGGCGGCGGAAAGCGCCACGAGCTGCGTGCAGACCTTCTGCGCCAGTTCCTGGGTGATCGGCCCGTAGATGAAGATCGAACGCGACTTGAAAAGGTTCGCCTCCGTTTCCTTGCCGAGCGGCAGTTCCTTGGTCTTGTCGTCCTTGTCGTCTTCGTCGTCGAGCACAGTCAGAGTCTCCTGCATCAGATTCATATACGGGACATAATGTGTTCGCGGCCGTAAAACAATGGAGACGAAGTCTAAGAAGAGTGCCTTCCGGAGTCTAAGGTGAATGACGTAGTCACAGGCCGCGCCACGTGGCGAATGCCGATGGACAGCCAGGGCGCGCTTGCCTATCCTCCCCTGTCATTCCGCATGCTCATAATTTACAGGGGACCAAGATGCTGAAACGCCTTTCTCTCGCCGCAACCGTTCTTGCCGCCGCAACGGCTCCCGCCGCCGCCCATCTCGACCCCCTGGAGCACGGCTCCCTCATGGCCGGCGTCTCGCATCCGCTCTTCGGCCTCGATCACATCCTCGCCATGGTCGCGGTCGGCCTCTGGGCCTCGCAGATCGCCCGGGCGGAAAGGAACGCCAATGCGCTCTGGGCCGTGCCCGCAGCCTTCGTCGGCACGATGGCTCTCGGCTTCCTCGCCGCTCTCGCAGGCATGAACCTCCCCTTTGTCGAGCCCGCGATCCTCGCTTCCGTCATCGGCCTCGGCCTGCTCGTCTCGCTGGCGGTGAAACTTCCCGTCCCGGTATCCGCCGCGGTCGTCGGCATCTTCGCCCTCTTCCACGGTTTTGCCCATGGCGGCGAACTCGGATCGGCGGGCGCTCTTCAGTTCGGCATCGGCTTCGTCGCGGCCACAGCCCTGCTCCATGCCGTGGGCATCGGGCTCGGCCTTGGCATTTCCCGCTTCGCCCCGGCTGTCACGCGTCTTGCCGGAGCAGTCACGGCCCTGCTCGGCCTGTCGCTGGTCTTCGGCTGATCCTTACCGAGATTTAAGGGATTCCGGCTTTGAAAAGCCGGAATCCCTTCCTACCTCCTTGGCCATGGCAACAGCCCTCAAGGAGGCAACAATGTCACCGGAAGAACGCCAGCTCCTCACCGCCCTTTTCGATCGCGTGCGGACGGCATCCGCCACGCCGCGCGACCGGGAGGCGGAGAGCTTCATCGAACAGTCGACCCGCGAGCAGCCCTACGCCACCTATTACCTGGCCCAGGCCGTCGTCGTGCAGGAAAAGGGCCTGGAAGCCGCGGCCAACCGCATCCGGGAACTGGAAGAACGCATCCGCGAGTTGGAAGCCGGTACAGGCGAACCTCATCCCGCCGAGCAGGGCGGCGGCTTCCTGAGCTCCATCTTCGGCTCGGGCCAGCCTCGGCAGCCGGCGCCTCCGCCCTCCTCCGGCCCGTGGAGCAGTTCACGCCAGGGCTACCGGCCGGGCCGGGACTATGACGACGGCTATCGCGCGCCGCCCCCTCCTCCCTCGGGGCTCTGGGGGCAACAGGCCATGCCTTCCGCCGGCGGCAGCTTCCTGCGCGGCGCGCTGGGAACGGCGGCCGGCGTTGCCGGCGGCATGCTGCTTGCCAATTCGCTCTCCGGCATTTTTGGCAATCACATGAATTCGCTTGGCTGGGGCTCGCCCTTTGCCGGCGCCAATCCCTTCGGCAATGAAGCCGGCAGCGCGCCAGCCGGTGAAACGGTCATCAACAACTATTATGGCGACGACGCCATTCGCGAAGCCTCGGACAACGACAATTCCAGTGCCGGCGACCGGGATTCGAACGATGGCTGGCAGCAGGCCGATTTCAACGACAGCGATTCCGCTGACGATCAATCCGGCCTCGACAATAGCGATTTCGGCGGCGACGACTCGATGGACGTGTGAGCGCCATCCTTGATAGGGACGGCCGGAGCAAAATCTCAACCGAAATGCCCCACGGAACGGGGCGTCGCGCATACCTCACACGCGTGAAACGCTCTGCCGGAGCATTTCACCTGTAAGCCGCGCCGCTTCCGGCGCTTCGCCCTGGCGGCGCGCCCGCCATCGCAATCGGCTTCACCGGATCGCCTGCTCCGGCTTCGCCGGACCGTTCCTCAGCCCCGGCCGCGATAGGTCGGCACGCCCTGCTCCGGCAGCCAGACGCCGGCAGGCGCTTCGCCCGTCTGCCAGAAGACATCGATCGGGATACCGCCACGCGGATACCAGTAGGCGCCGATCCGCAGCCATTTCGGCTGAAGCAGATCGACGATCCGCCTGGCGATATGGATCGAGCAGTCCTCGTGGAAGGCGCCGTGGTTGCGGAAGGAATGCAGGAAGAGCTTTAGCGACTTCGACTCCACCAGATATCCGTCCGGAATATAGTCGATGACGATATGCGCGAAATCCGGCTGGCCGGTCATCGGGCAGAGCGACGTGAATTCCGGTGCGGTGAACCGCACCACATAGTCCGTGCCCTGGTTGCCGTTCGGCACCTTTTCCAGCACCGCCTCTTCCGGGCTCCGGGGTGTCTCGACCTTCGATCCGAGCTGCGACAGCCCGCTCACATCCGTTGTCGTCATTTGCCTGTTCCTTCGACCTCTACCTTCTGTCCATGGGCGCGCTCGCCTTCGGGCTCCACATGGATCGCCAATGTGGCGCCGGGAATAATCCCTTTGATCGCATCTTCCAAGCGGTCGCAGATCCCATGCGCCTCCTCGACGCTCATTTCGGCGGGAACGACCAGATGGAAGTCGATGAAAGCGGCCGCCCCCGCACGGCGGGATTTCAGGTCATGCACCCCGAGCGCGCCCTCCGAATGGGTCGCGATCGCCTCGCGGACGGCCGCCTCCTCTTCCGGGTCCAGCGCCCGGTCCATCAGCCCGCCGAGCGAATGGGAGATGACCTTGTACCCCTGCCAGAGGATGTTGCAGGCGACCAGGATCGCGAGCACCGGATCGAGCACCGCGTTGCCGGTCGCGATCGCCAGGATGAGGCCGACGAAGACGCCCGCCGAGGTGACGACGTCCGACATGATATGGTGGCCGTCCGCCGTCAGCGCCGGCGACCGGTGCAGTTTCCCGAAACGGATCAATATCGTCGCCCAGACCCCGTTGATGACGCCGGCCACGCCGTTGATCGCAAGGCCGAGCACCGGCGCTTCCGGCAGTTTCGGCGAAACGAGCCCGTTCCAGGCCTCGCTGATGATCAGAAGGGCCGCGACGACGATCAGGACGCCCTCCACGACGGCGGAAATATATTCCGCCTTGTAGTGGCCGAACTGGTGGTCGTGATCGGCCGGCCGCTGCGCATAGAGAATGACGAAATAGGCGATGAAGGCGGCCGAGACATTGACGAAGGATTCAAGCCCGTCGGACAGCAGCGCCACCGAGCCCGTCACCCACCAGGCGAGCATCTTCAGCCCCATGACGACAATCGAAACCGGAATGCTCCAGAAAGCCAGCCGTCCGACGATTTCTCGCTCTTTCGCCACCATGTCTTCCTTGTTGCGCGTGCGAATGATTTGCAGGACCCATGGTCCAAAACGGCGAAACCGCCGCCGCGAGACGTCTCGCGGCGGCGGTTTCGGATAGGCGGGTATATGGATCAGGCCGAGCCGTTTGTCAAAGGGTGGACCGGCAGGAAGGCTCGGCCGGCGCCCTATCTTCCTCCGCCTCCTCCTCAGGCGCTCCGCGGCCGAGAAAGACGAAGACCACCGCCGCCGTGACCGCCGTGATGACGGTGAGCACGAGAAGCAGGAGACTGAACGCGTCGCCGTAGGCATCGAGCAACGCCGCCCGCCCGAGCGCCGGCAGGATGGCCGCCGCCCCGGCGGGATTGCCCGTCACCATATGCTGCGCGATGGAGCCTGCCCTGTCGCCGGCAGCGCTGGAGAGCCTGCCTTGCATCAGGGCCGAAAGCAGCGCCGTCACGACCGCGAGCGCCACCCCCTCGCCCGCAACGCGCGTCGTGCTGAAGATGCCCGTCGCCATGCCGGCGCGCTCCTTCGGCACGACGCTCACCGCAAGTCCGTCCATCAGCCCCCAGGGCAGGCTGATGCCGACGCCGATCGTCAGCAGCGGCAGGACAAGTGCGCGGGCGTCGGTTCCGGGCGGAAACCGGCCGAGCCACAGAAGACCGGCCGCAGCGACCGCCAGCCCCAGGCCGCAGATCGTCGCAGGCGCGAGGAAGCGGGTCAGAAGCCCTGCGGCGAGCGGCAGGACGAGGAGCGGACCGGAAAGCGCAGCCATCAGCCACCCGCTGGTGATCTGCCCCATTCCTTCCACGCCGATGAAGCGGACAGGCAGGAGGATGAGCAGGACGACGAAACCATAGGCAGGCGCCGCCGCCAGAAGCTGCACGCCCACGAAACGCGGATACCGGAACAGCGACAGATCGAGCATCGGCCGCCGCGCTAGGCGTTCGACGACAACGAAGGCGAAAAGGAGAAGCACCGACCCGGCAAGCATGGCGACCACCGGAAGATGATCCCAGCCGGTTTCAGGCGCCTGCAGCACTGCAAAAGTCAGGAGGGTGAGCGCCGCCGTGAAGGAGACGATGCCTGGCCAGTCCAGCCCGGCCGCGTCGGGATCGCGCGATTCGCGCATCACGGCACGTCCGAGGCCAAAGCCGAGACCCGCCAGAATGACGACCAGCACGAAGATCGACCGCCAGCCGAAGGCGTCGATCATCAGCCCGGACACGATGGGGCCGAAGGCCAGCCCCACCCCGAAACTCGTGCCGACGATGCTGAAGGCGCGCACGCGCGCCTGGCCGTCGAATTCCTGGGCAAGCGCGGCCATGCCGCCGGAAAAGGCCGCGGCGGCGCCCAGCCCCTGCAATGCCCTCAGCATATCCAGCCAGAAGATGTCCTGCACCAGGGCGAGCACGGCCGAAACCAGCCCGAAAGCCAGCGTTCCGGCCAGGAACACGCGCTTGCGTCCATAGGCGTCCGCAAGCGCGCCGGCCGCCATCAGCGTGCTGCCGAACGTCAGCATGAAGGCGTTGGTGATCCAGTTGAGCGCGACAGGGCTGCCGCCGAGGTGCTGGCTGATGGCCGGAAGCGCCACCGCCGGCCCCGTGAACGCGGTCGGCATCGCCGCCGCGGCCGCGCACACGGCCAGAAGAACCGACGATCGTCCGGCCGTACCTGTGTCGGGTATCGTATCTCTCATGAAGGGAATTCCTTGGGTTTGCTCGAAGACAGGCGCCCTTGCGGCGCGGGAGCCGCCGCAGCCTGAAAATCGGGACGCCGAACGCCGATCACGATAGATTTGATGCAATGAAGGGAAAATACCGCTATTCTTCCATCCATACCGGAAGAAAACGCTCGAATAGGAAGACATCATGGACAGGCTTGCCGGCATCACCGCCTTCGTCCGGACTGCGGATCTGGGGAGTTTCGTGGCCGCCGGCCGCGTCACGGGCCTTTCCGCCTCCGCAGTCGGCAAGGCCGTCGCGCGGCTCGAAGCGGAGCTGGGCGTCAGGCTTCTGCAGCGCTCGACGCGCAGCATCCGCCTGACCGAGGAAGGCCGCCTCTTCCATGAGCGATGCCGCCGTCTGCTCGATGAACTCGACGATGCGGAAGCGTCCCTGGCGCATGCGGTCTCCGTCCCGCGCGGCAGGCTGCGTATCAGCGTTCCCATCGTCACCTATCATCTCCTGGTGCCGATCCTTCCCGAATTCATGGAACGCTATCCGGAGGTGGAGCTGGACGTCGACTTCAACGACCGGATCGTCGACCTGATCGACGAGGAAATGGATGTGGCGATCCGCAGCGGAGAACTGCCGGATTCGCGGCTGATATCGCGGGCCTTGAGACCTTTCCGGCTGCTGCTCTGCGCCGCTCCCGCCTATCTGGCCCGCCACGGCACGCCCGGCTGCCCGCGCGACCTGGAGAATCACCAGGCCATCCGCTTCCGTTTCCCCAACAGCCGCAGGCTGCAGGAATGGCCGCTGCGCAGGCCGCCGGACTCACCGGAGCCGCGCGTGCGCACGGTCATGACCTGCAACAACATGGAAGCGCTGCGCCAGATGGCCATCAGCGGCATCGGCATAGCCTGCATGCCCGACTTTCTCGCCCGCGCTCCCCTGTCGGACGGACGCCTGGCCACGATCCTCGACGAGCATCTGGATGCTCCCGGACTGTTCCACATCATCTGGCCGTCGAACCGGCACCTGTCGCCGAAGGTTCGCGCCTTTGTCGATTTCCTGAGCGAAAGGCTGTTTGCGACAGGCTGCGAGGAGGTTCCGAAGGCTATGCCGCAGTCTCATACTCCGGAATGAGTTCAAGCTCATCCTTCAGAATCTGAGCTTCCAGCTTGAGATCAAAGCTGTTTTGCAGGTTCATCCAGAATTCCGGCGAGGTCTTGAAAAACTTGGCGAGGCGCAAGGCGGTGTCCGACGTAATACCGGTCTTCCGCGCAACGATTCGCTCGATGCGAGTGCGTGGAACTTTCAGCTTCTTGGCAAGCGCGTAAGGTGTCATCTCCAGCGGCTCCAGATAAAGATCGCGCAGGATTTCACCGGGATGAATCGGAGGAAGGTTACTGACGTTCATGACGATCTCCTGTAGACCATGATCAGCCTAATGGTAGTCGATGATCTCCACCTCTTTCGGCCCCGCATCGGTCCAGACGAAGCAAATCCGCCACTGCTTGTTAATGCGGATCGAATGCCTGCCCTCCCGGTCCCCGGAAAGCTTCTCCAGGCGGTTTCCGGGTGGCGAGCGCAAATCCTCCAGAGAGGTCGCCGCATTCAACACCGCCAGCAGAAGCTGGGCTCTGCGAACCAGATCGGGAGGAAGCCTTTCCTGACCGTACCGTCATCGATCGAACGGGTCAGCTTGTCCTTGAACGACCGGATCATCGTCAACTCTCGATGAAAGTATCATATAACGATACCAATCCATGTCAACAGGAAGGTATCACCATATGATACCAATTCTCTCTATATGTTTCGGTTAGAAAATCACCGCCATCTGGATCGCGTCGATATAGCGCCCGTCGATCCTCACCGCATCCCGGGCCACGCCTTCGCGCACGAAGCCGACCTTTTCATAGAGGGCGACCGCCCTCGGATTGTCCGCGTGCACGTGCAGTTCGACGCGATGAAGCCCCCGCGCCTTCGCATCGTTGAGCGTCGTCGTGATCAGCCGCGTGCCGAGCCCCTTGTCGCGATAGCCGGAAACGATCCCCATGCCGAGCGTGCCGCAATGGGCATGCGTCTCGCGCGCATGCCCGCGGATATCGCACCAGCCGACCACCACGCCGCCATCCTGATCCGCATTGGCGACCGCGACGAATTGCGAATGGCCGTTCTCGATCATCCCGAGCACGAATTCCCGTACGCTTTCGAGCGGCGGCGCTTCCAGCAAGGTCAGATATTTCCGTTCGCGCGATACCATATCGAGAGCCTTGCGAAAGCTCTCGATATGCACTTCCCGGATGGGTTCTATCGTTATGTCTTCCGCCGACATCTCAAGCAGCCTTGGTCTCGCGCTTCCGCGACAGATGCGCCACGACATTCTCGATCATCCGCATCCCGGCATCGCCGCCGAGCGTCATGATCGATTCCGGGTGGAACTGCACCGCCGCGACCGGCTCCCTGGCGTGCTCGATGCCCATGATCGTGCCGTCTTCGCTTTCCGCCGTGATGACGAAGTCCGGATGCAGCGTCTTCGGGTCGGCGAAGATCGAGTGATAGCGGCCGACCGTCACCTCCCTGGAAAGCCCTGAGAAGACGATGCCCGGCTCCAGCACGCGGATGCGCGACGGCTTGCCGTGCATCGGAACGGCGAGATGCCTCAGTTCCCCGCCATAGGCCTCGGCAAGCGCCTGCAGGCCGAGGCACACGCCGAAGATCGGCAGGTTCCTGGCGCGCGCCTTCCTGATGGTCGCCTTGCAGTCGAAATCCTTCGGATTGCCCGGCCCGGGCGAGAGCACCACGAGATCCGGATCGAAGCGGTTGAACACTTCTTCCGGCACCGGCGTGCGCACGGTCGAGACCGTCGCTCCCGTCTGGCGGAAATAATTGGCGAGCGTGTGAACGAAGCTGTCCTCGTGGTCGACGAGCAGGATTTTCACCCCCTGCCCCACGCGCGCCACGTCGCGGCCGGCCTTGGCCGTATTGCCGGTGCGGGCGTCGCGGATCGCGGCCAGCATGGCGGATGCCTTCAGTTCGGTCTCGGCCTCTTCCTCATGGGGATCGCTGTCGTTCAAAAGCGTCGCTCCTGCCCTGACTTCCGCAATGCCGTCCTTGACGCGGATGGTCCTGAGCGTCAGGCCGGTGTTCATGTCGCCGTTGAAGCCGACCATGCCGATCGCCCCGCCATACCATGCGCGCGGGCTCTTCTCGTGGTTCTCGATGAAGCGCATCGCCCACAGCTTCGGCGCGCCGGTGACGGTAACGGCCCAGGCGTGGCTGAGAAATCCGTCGAAAGCGTCCATGTCCGGCCGCAGGCGGCCTTCGATATGGTCGACCGTGTGGATGAGACGCGAATACATCTCGATCTGCCGGCGGCCGATCACCTTCACCGAACCCGGCTCGCAGACGCGGCTCTTGTCGTTGCGGTCGACGTCCGAGCACATCGTCAGTTCGGATTCGTCCTTCTTCGAGTTCAGGAGCTTCAGGATCTGCTCCGAGTCGGAGATCGCGTCCTCGCCGCGCTTGATCGTGCCGGAGATCGGGCAGGTTTCGATCCGCCGGCCCGACACGCGCACGAACATTTCCGGCGAAGCGCCGATCAGGTATTCCTGGTTTCCGAGATTGATGAAGAAGGAATAGGGCGACGGGTTGATCGCCTTCAGCCGGTTGGAAATCTCCGAGGGCTTGCTATCGCAGCGCTCCATGAATTTCTGGCCGGGCACGACCTCGAAGAGGTCGCCGCGACGGAAGCTTTCCTTCGCCTTCGTCACCAGTTGCGCATATTCGCCCGGCTTGTGGTCGCCCTTCGGCGGCACGACCGTGGTGCGCTGGAAAGGCTCGGGCGCGATCTCGGCCGACTTGCCTTCCGTGGTTGCCCCATCCTTCGAGAAATCATAGTGGTCGATCCAGGCCCTGGCCGCATGATGGTCCACGACAAGAATCTCGTCGGGCAGGTAGAGCACCATGTCGCGCTGGTCTTCGGGCCTTGCCATGGAAAGCTTGATCGCATCGAACTGGAAGGCGAGGTCGTAACCGAAGGCGCCGAAGAGACCGATCGCCGAATCCGCTTCCGAATGGAAAAGATCGACGACGGCGCGCAGCACGGTGAAGACCGTCGGCATCTTGGAGCGCTCTTCCTCGGTGAAGACGCGCGTCGGCTCGTTGACGGCAAGATCCAGCCGGCGGGCCGTGCTTGCGCCGAGCGTCAGGTCATCGACGGTCTTCAGCTTTTCGGTCACGAAGCCGAGCAGCACCTCGCCGCGCTCGTTATAGGCTTCGATCCACACCTTGCGGCCGTTGCAGGAAATCCCGAGCGGCGGGTCGACGATCGCCGTGTCCCAGCGGGTGTAGCGGCCCGGATATTCGTAGTTGGAGGAAAAGACCGCGCCGCGCCGCTCGTCCAGCCTGTCGACATAGGAAGAGATGGCGGTGGCATAATCCGCCGCACGCCGCTGCCGGCTGACGCCAATCCCACCCCTGGTCTCGTAGACCTCCGAACCGTCATCCCGAATGATCGTTACCATTGCCCTCTCCGATCTCTCTGCTTCGGCGCAATTCCGGACGGAAAGCCGCGAAACACCTTTCTGGCACTACTCTCTGCCCGGGTCCCCTGCGGCCAACAAAAAAGCCGCCTCGGTTCTCGGGCGGCTTGTCTGTCTTGTCGATGGACATGACTGGTCAAGGCCGCGCGAAGCGTACCCACCACCAGTTGCCGATGTTCATCGAAATCGTCATGGGCAGGATTGTTAGCCGGACTTTCGGGATTAGGCAAGCGCCTTTCGTTCGGCCCCGGCACGCATCCGTGGCTCACGCATCCGCGGCTTACGACGTGCTGCCGACCGATCGGAAAAGCTCCGGCAAATCCTTGAGATCGATATCGTTCACCACGCCGAATGTCGGATTCTGACCGCCCTCGGCATTCTCGATGAATTTCGCCTTGAGAACGTAGACGTTCATGGTGATGGGAATATCGTTGCCGCTCAGATTGCCGAGACCCTTGCCGGTAAACTTGACCTGGAACGAGGCGTCGCCGATCTTGATCGGAAAACCTGCCCCCGCCGATTTCTCGTTGTTGACCTCGACATCCAGACTGTCCCCGTAGGTGACGTCGCGGACGATCAGGAAATAACGATCGGAATTTGACGCGCTCTCGCGAAAATTCCATTCCTCGAACAGGTCGCCATTCGTCTTCATGTAGTTGGTGATCCTGGTGATCACGCCGGAGACCGTAAGGCGCCTGGCATCCTTGATCGCGATCGTCGCATCCGATTTCAGCACCGTGTCGATCCGCGCCTTCACAGCCAGCGAGATGGACGCGTCGGCCGTCATGCCGGACTGGTAGGTTATCCTGCTGTCGGTGGGCGGGATGCTGGAGATATCCGTCTCGAAGCCCGGCACGTTGTCGCGGAAGACCAGCCGGGATGCTGCCTTGTCCCAGGAAAACAGCGAACCCGCCCGATAACCGCCGGAATTGACGTAGCCGTAATTCGTCTTGGCGAAATCCGTCCGGATGTTCACCACCTTGAGACCGCTCTCCCCGTGCGTACAGGCGGCAAGCCCGCCCGCGCACAACAGAATGACGAATGAAATCCCCACCTGCATCAGACCCCTCCTTTTCCCCAATAAGGCGAGTTAGATCAACAATACACGCATAACGCAAGATCGGCGATTGAAGAAATTATCAAACTCCCCTTTAAATTGCATACGCAACCGCATTCGGGGCTGAAACGTTGAGAGCCTGTTTTCAACGGCGATCGGGAGAGGCCGATGACGGTTCGACTGGCTATGCTGATGCTGCTTGCTGCCGCTTCGTCCGGAGCGACGCTGCCGAGCACCGGTCCCCTGCCAGCCGAAAGGCCCGCCGGGAAAACGGAGCAGCGAGTGAAGGAGCGGGAAAACCAAGCGCCGGAGACGCCAACGCCACCGGCAACGCCCGAAATCCCGAAGGCGTCGGAGGTTCCGGCGCCTGCGCCCAAACCCGGAGAAGCTCAACCGGCGGGAAAGCCCGGCGCCGACGCGCCTGCCCCCACGGACACCGGCCCGAAGCCGGATGGCAAGGAGAAGGAAGAGGACAAGGTCGAGACATCGCCTCCCCCGCTACCGCCCGTGAAGGAGGACCCGGAGGAGTTGAAGGCCTGCCTTGCCGAACTGTCGTCGCTCGGCGCGAAGTTCGAGCCGAGCGATCCGATCGATGAGGGCGACGGCTGCGGCATCGAGCATCCGGTGGAAATTGCCGAGATCCTGCCGGGCCTCGAGCTCGGCGGCGCGACCATGCGCTGCAGGACGGCGCTCACCATGGCGCATTGGCTGAAGGACACCGTCCAGCCCGCGCTTGCCATCGCCATGCCCGGGCGGAAGATCACCGGCATCGTGCCGGGCTCCACCTATGCCTGCCGCCTGCGCAACGGCGCCGCGACGGGCAAGATTTCCGAACATGCGCGGGGAAATGCGATCGATATCGCCGCCTTCAAGCTCGACAACGGCGAGACGATGGAGATGAAACCGCGGGAGGACGATTCGACGCTCGAAGGCGCCTTCCAGCGCACCGCCACCGCCGGCGCCTGCCTGCACTTCACGACCGTGCTCTCGCCGGGCAGCGACGCCGCCCACGAGACGCATCTCCATCTCGATGTGCTGGAACGCAGGAACGGCTATCGTTATTGCCGTTAGAGCACCGTGCTGTCCGAAACGCGCTTACGATTTTCGGGCCGATGCCATAGCCGAACACATCCGCAGGGCGGCCGCTCAGGAGGACGAGGATGTGTAATCGCCGGAACCCCCGCCCGGCGGCGTGTGGGGAGGATCGAGGTCGAGAGGCGAATGGCAGACCTGCACCGTCCGGGAACTGCCCCACTCCGTCACGCGCAGGTCGCTGCATTCCAGGGCGCCGCGGCCGGCATAGGTGGTCCTGACCGCCCGCTGGCGATAGGCTTTCGCCGCGGGCCTCGAATGATAGCCGTCGGCCAGATCGGCGGCCTGCGCAGGCTGCAGGCCCGGCGAACCGGCGGCCATGGCGACGAGAAGAAGATACGGAAGCTTTCCGGATGCGATCGACATGAGAATTTCTCCGACAGGACGAAGACGAAACAACATGGCACCGATCCTGCGCAGCATCAATTCGGAATTCAAGCCCCGGGTTCCCGGCATGCTTTCCGATGGCTTGATGCCGCCCGCGCATTTTCTGCCGGACCGGCCGCAGACAGCCGCCTTCAGAACAGCCCTTCCACGAACCCGTCGTCGTTAAGGAAAATCCGCTCCGCCGAAGGCACCCGCGGCAGGCCGGGCATGGTCATGATCTCGCCGGTGATGGCGACGACGAAACCGGCGCCGGCGGAAAGCCTCACCTCCCGCACATGCACGATATGGCCCTCCGGCGCGCCGCGCAGGGAAGGATCGGTGGAGAAGGAGTATTGCGTCTTCGCCATGCAGACCGGCAGGTCGCCGTAGCCCTGCTCTTCCCAGGCCTTCAGCTGGTCGCGCACTCCCTTGTCGGACGTCACCTCGCCCGCATGGTAGATTTTCGAGGCGATGATCTCGATCTTCTCCATCAGCGGCAGCTGATCCAGATAGAGTGGCTGGAACTTCGCCTGGCCGCTCTCGGCAAGCTCCACCACCTTCTCCGCCAGTTCCTCGATGCCCGCCGAACCTTCTGCCCAGTGACGGCAGAGGATGGCATCCACTCCGTGCCGGGCCGCGTAATCCTTGACCGCCGCGATCTCGTCCTCGGTGTCCGAGATGAAATGGTTGATCGCCACCACCACCGGCACGCCGAATTTCCGCACGTTCGCGATATGCCGCCCGAGATTGGCCGAGCCGCGCCGAAGCGCCTCGACATCCTCCACGCCGAGGTCTTCCTTCCTCACCCCGCCATTCATCTTGAGCGCCCTGACCGTCGCGACGATCACCGCCGCATTCGGCAGGAGCCCGGATTTCCGGCACTTGATATCGAAGAACTTCTCCGCTCCGAGATCCGCCCCGAAACCCGCCTCGGTCACCACATAGTCGCCGAGCTTGAGCGCCGCCCTGGTGGCGATCACGGAGTTGCAGCCATGCGCGATGTTGGCGAAGGGACCGCCGTGCACGAAAGCCGGATTGTTTTCCAGTGTCTGCACGAGGTTCGGCTGCATGGCGTCCTTCAGGAGCACGGTCATCGCCTTGTCGGCCTTGAGGTCGCGGGCAAACACCGGCGTCCTGTCGAACCGGTAGCCTATGACGATGTCGCCGAGCCGTCTTTCCAGATCCTTGAGGTCGGAGGCGAGGCAGAGGATCGCCATGATTTCCGAGGCTACGGTGATGTCGAACCCGCTCTCGCGCGGAAAACCGTTGGCGACGCCGCCGAGCGAGGCGACCACCTGGCGCAGCGCCCGGTCGTTCATGTCCATCACCCGCCTCCAGGTGATGCGCCGCGTATCGATATTCTCCGCATTGCCCCAATAGACATGGTTGTCGATCATGGCCGTGAGGAGGTTGTGCGCGGCGGTGATGGCGTGGAAATCGCCCGTGAAATGCAGGTTGATGTCCTCCATCGGCACGACCTGGGCATAACCGCCGCCGGCGGCGCCGCCCTTGACGCCGAAACAAGGTCCGAGCGACGGTTCGCGAATGCAGATCACCGCCTTCTTGCCGATGCGGTTGAGCCCGTCGCCCAGACCCACGGTCGTCGTGGTCTTTCCCTCGCCCGCCGGCGTCGGATTGATCGCGGTCACGAGGATGAGCTTGCCGTCCTTGCGATCGGCGAGCGAGGCGATGAAATCCGCACCGACCTTGGCCTTGTCGTGGCCATAGGGAGCCAGCGCCTCGACCGGTATCCCCAGCCGCGCGCCGATCTCCACGACCGGCTTCTTTCTCGCGGCGCGCGCGATCTCGATATCCGATTTGACGGCTGCCATGCGCTTCTCCCCGTTCCCGTTCGTTTGTGAATTCGAATTGCCCGCGCGGTCATGAATAGCGAAGGAACGGCAATGTGGGAATGGCCGGAGCGGGGCCGAATGCTTTCAGGTCACAGTCCCATGAAACCACACAATAACTTGACTAAAAAACTCGATTTTAAACTTGACTCCTTTTGTTTAGATTTTTAACGCTCCTCGTCGGGGCTTCCGCTGTGACGGAAATCAACAGATCCGACTTCATGTCCGTGCGTCGAGAGAACGGCGCGCGACGTTGCCACATGCTTTTCGAGGGGACTTTCATGGCTTCAGGTTCGTTACGACACCGGTATCTTCTGGCCGGCACTGCGGTCGTCATCACACTGGGTATCACATCCGCCGCCCGCGCCCAGGAGGCGACCACGGACGAACAGCAGACCGAGCTGAAGCCGATCGTCCTGCACCAGGAGAAAGGCGGCCGGGTTGCCGATTCTCCGCTGACGCAGACCACCGAGCGCCCGAAGATCGAACGGCGCATGGTCACCGACTTCCAGGATTTTGCCCGCCGCATCGATGCCGGCGTGAATTTCAACAGCAGCACCAAGAGCATCAACATCCGCGGCCTGCAGGACCAGCGCGTCCTGACGACGATCGACGGCATCCGCCTGCCCTGGCTCACCGACCCGCGCGACAGCGCCCAGGGCGGCATCAATTCCTTCGATTTCGACAGCCTGTCGTCGGTCGACATCACCAAGGGCGCCGATTCCAGCCGTTACGGTTCCGGCGCACTCGGCGGCGTCGTGGAACTGCGAACCCTCAATCCGGAGGACCTGATCGACGAGGGCAAGAATTTCGGCGCGCTGACCAAGTCCACCTATGACAGCAAGGACAACAGCTTCGGCGGCAATGCGGCGATCGCGGGCCGCGTCAACGATAGCTGGCTCCTGATCCAGGGCGGCTACAGGAAGGGTCACGAAACCGAAAACCGGGGTCATGTCGGCGGGTATGACTCGACGCGTACCGAGCCCAATCCGATGGACTTCAACCAGAAGAACCTGCTGGTCAAGTTCCACCAATACCTGGAGGGCGGTCATCGCCTCGGCTTCACGGCGGACCTCTTCAACCGCGACGAAGACTCCGACAACATGCGCGGCACGACGTCCAGCTACGAGCAGGGCAGCTTCAAGTCGGGCGAGGAAGTCGACCGCAAGCGCTTCTCCGGCTCCTACGATTTCATTTCGCCCGACGGCACCGATATCCTCGACCAGGCGAGCGTCAACATCTACTGGCAGAAGGAAAAGCTGAACAATACGACCGACGCGATCCGCCTTAGAGATTCGCGGGCCTTCATTCCGGGCGCTGCGGCTTTGCACTACGGCCCTCCTTACGGCGTCTACAAACGTGACAACATGATCGAGCAGACTTCTTACGGCATTACCGGCAATGCCAGGAAAGAGTTGCAGATCGGCGGACTGGATCATGAAATCCGGTTCGGCGGCGAACTCTACTGGCAGGACACCCATCAGTATTCCGCCGGCGTCGACAATTGCCCGGACGTCGACTGGACGACTGTGCCTCAACCGTATGGCCCGCAGTCCTGCCGCCTTCTGCACACCAATGCCTCGGATATGCCTGACGTCGACAGCGTCGTCTTTGGCGCATTTGTGGAAGACGATATCAAGCTGATGGACAACCGTCTGACGATCACGCCTGGCCTGCGCTTCGACTGGTACAGCCACGATCCGAAGTCGACCGCCGCCTTCGAAGGCAGCCCGAACTACAACCCGGCTTATTTGAAATCCGCCGAAGATTTCGGCATCTCGCCAAAACTCCGTTTTGCCTATCAGGTTAATGCGGAACTCGAACTCTTCGCCCAATATGCCCGCGGTTTTCGTGCCCCGACCGTGACGGAACTCTATCAGAACTACGGCGCGCCGGGTTCCTACGCCCGTATCGGCAATCCCGATCTGGAAACAGAGACCAGCAACGGCTTCGAGATCGGCGCCAAATACGTCGCGACCGATTATTCCGTATCGGCGACCGTGTTCAACAACTATTACCGCAACTTCATCGACACCATCACGATCGCTCCGCCGGGCGGAGAATATCCGGTGGGCGGCATCACCGGCTACGACAACGTCAACAAGGTCCGCATCTACGGCATCGAGCTGACCGGAGAATGGCAGTTCCATCCGAACTGGCGGACCTGGGGTTCGCTCGCCTGGTCCAACGGCCGCAATACGCAAACGGGGGCCTATCTGAACTCGGTCGCCCCGCTTCGCGCCATTGTCGGCCTCGGTTACGCCGCCGAGACCTGGGGGACGGACGTCTCGCTCACCATGGCGACGGACCGTGACAAGGTCAGCGGCAGCGGCACGACCCGGGGCTTCGAAGCCCCCGGATACGGTATCGTCGACCTGACCGCCTGGTGGGCGCCGGAGAAGATCGGAGACGTCGAGGTCGCCGGCCTCAAGGTCCAGGCCGGTGTCTTCAACGTGTTCGACAGGAAATACTGGGACGCCGTCAGCGTCCCGAACGGCACGGCCAACGCCACGCGCGACTACTTCAGCGAGCCGGGCCGCACGTTCAAGGTATCCATCAGCAAGAAGTTCTGAGCATTCCCTGCCCGGAAGCGGAAACGCCGTGCCTTTCGAGGTGCGGCGTTTCTTCGTCTGATATCCGTCTTGCAGCCTTCACCATCGGCGGTTAAGTGAGGCGGGTCCATCAACGGGGAAGACAATCGTATGAAATCGCTGGAACTGCTGGTCGAACGGATCATTCTGTCGAGCCGCTGGATTCTGGTCGCCTTCTATCTCGGGCTGGTGGCCGCGCTTGCGGTCTATGCCGTTTCCTTCGCGGTCAAGTTCCTGAAGGTCGCCGAAAACGTCTTCGCGCTCGGCGAGGCGGAGATGATCCTCGCCATGCTGGGCCTGATCGACGCGGCGCTTGTCGCCAGCCTGATCGTCATGGTGATGATCTCCGGCTATGAGAATTTCGTCAGCCGCTTCGACGAAACCGAGGCGGACGTCTCCTTCCTCGGCAAGCTCGACTCTGGCAGCCTGAAGATCAAGGTCGCGTCCTCCATCGTGGCGATTTCCTCGATCCACCTTCTGCAGATCTTCCTGAATGCCAGCCAGTACGACAATACGAAGCTGATGTGGTACACGATCATCCACCTCGCCTTCGTCGTCTCCGCCGTCATGCTCGGCTGGCTCGAACGCATCATGTCGAAGACCAAGAGCGAAAAATACGAAGAGAAGCACTGACCGCGCCACTGGCGAAAAGGCCCGGAGCGATCCCGGCCTTTTGTCATGGATGCCGGCCGTTCGCCGTGCCGGCTGCCGGCGCTCCAGGGGAGCGTCTTGGGAGCGTCTTGGGAGCGTCTTGCCGGCAAAACCGTCCGGCCCTTCGCTTTCGCTCCGGGCGTCCGGAACACCGATCGGTTCCCCGGATCGATTGGTGAGGTTTCGCCGGACTGCGCCCTGCCGGCGCCTCGCTCTGGCTCGGCGCGTTCGACGCTCAAGATGCTCCACCGGAGCATTTTGCCGGCCTCCGGCCGTCGCGTCTCACCCCTCGCCCATTGCGATCAGGCTGGCATTGCCGCCCGCCGCCGCGGTGTTGACCGAAATCACCTGCTCTTCGGCAAACCGCATCAGGTAGGCCGGGCCGCCCGCCTTGAAGCCGGTGCCCGAAAGGCCCGAACCGCCGAAGGGCTGGGTGCCCACCACGGCGCCGATCATGTTGCGGTTGATGTAGACATTGCCCGTATCAAGCGCCTCGGTCACCTTGCGGATCGTGGATTCGATCCGGCTGTGAACGCCGAGCGTCAGGCCGAAGCCGGTGGCGTCCACCGCCGAAAGCACCTTGTCCAGATCCTTCGCCTTCCATCGAACCACATGCAGGACCGGGCCGAAAACCTCCTTGGTCAAGGCCGCCGGATTATCGAGCTCGATGATATGCGGCGCGAAGAAATTGCCCGTCTCCGGCACGCGCCCGGCATAACGTACCTTCTGCTTCATACGCATGTCCGCCACATGGTCGGCCAGCATCTTCGTCTGGCTCTCGTCGATGATCGGCCCGACATCGGTGTTCTGCAGCGAGGGATCGCCAAGGTTGAGCTCTGCGGCCGCCCCTTCGATCATCTTCAGCATGCCGTCGGCCACATCCTCCTGGAGGAAGAGGATTCTCAGCGCCGAGCAGCGCTGCCCCGCAGAGCGGAAGGCCGACATCACCACGTCGTCCGCCACCTGCTCCGAAAGAGCCGTCGCATCGACGATCATCGCGTTGACCCCGCCCGTCTCGGCGATCAGCGGCACGATCGGCCCGTCCTTGGCGGCGAGCGCCCGGTTGATCGCCCATGCGGTCTTCGTGGAGCCGGTGAACGCGATGCCGGCAAGCTTCGGATGCGCCGTGATCGCTGCGCCGACCTCGGGACCGCCGGGCACCAGCGCCAGCACCTCGGCCGGCACGCCGGCCTGGTGGAAGAGCCTGATCGCCTCGAAGGCGATCAGCGGCGTCTGCGGCGCCGGCTTGGCGACGACCGTATTGCCGGCCACCAGCGCCGCCGAGACCTGGCCGAGGAAAATGGCGAGCGGGAAGTTCCATGGAGATATGCAGCCGAACACCCCGCGGCCGCGCCACAGATGCCGGTTGTCTTCCCCCGTCGGCCCCGGCATCGGCATCGGGCTGCCAAAAAGCTCGCGCCCCTTGTCGGCATAATAACGGCAGAAATCCACCGCCTCGCGGATCTCGGCAATGCCGTCGTCCAGCGTCTTGCCGGCTTCTGCGGCCAGCAGCGCCAGCAGCCGGTCGCGGTTTTCCTCAAGTAGGCTGGCCATCCGCTCCAGGCAGGCGGCGCGCACCTCCACCGGCTGGCGTGACCAGGCCTTGAATGCCTTGCCGGCGGCGGCGAATGCGGTCTCGACATCCGCCGTCGTCGCATCCTTCACCGAGCCGACGATCCTGGAACGGTCGGAAGGAGAGCGGACCGGCCTTTCCTCGGCCTTCGACGTCACGCCGGCGACCAGCGGCCCGGCCTTCACCTCGCCCCACGGCCTGGAAAGGCTTGCCATCAGCCGTTCGAGGTTTTCGCGATGCCCGAACTCGAAGCCGGCGCTGTTCTTACGACGGCCGTAGACGTCGGAAGGCAGCGGGATCTGCCTGTGCCGGGCGCTTGCGCCATCATCGAGGCCGAGGCGTGCGGCAGGCCGTTCGAGCAGCTTCTCGACTGGAATCTGCTTGTCGCCCGCCACCGCCACGAAGGAGGAGTTGGCGCCGTTTTCCAGCAGGCGGCGGACCAGATAGGCGAGCAGGTCGCGATAACCGCCGACGGGCGCATAGATACGGCAGGCGATCCGGTCGTTGCTGTCCAGAAGGTCGTCGTAGAGCGCCTCGCCCATGCCATGCAGGCGCTGGAACTCGAAGCCCGAGCGGTCCGGACCGGCAAGCTCCAGAATGGTCGAGACCGTCAGGGCGTTATGCGTGGCGAATTGCGGGAAGATGCGGGCGCGCTTGGAAAGAAGCTGCTGCGCGCAGGCGAGATAGGAAAGGTCCGTCGCCGGCTTGCGGGTCCAGACCGGATAGTCCTCAAGCCCGCGTTCCTGCGCTCTCTTGATCTCCGTATCCCAATAGGCGCCCTTGACGAGACGCACCATCATCCGCCGGCCGAGCGTCGCGCAAAGCTGGTCGATATAGTCGATGACCGCGGTGGCGCGCTTCTGATAGGCCTGGATCGCCAGCCCGAACCCGTCCCATCCGGCAAGCGACGGATCGGAGAACACGGCCGCGATCACGTCGAGCGACAGTTCCAGCCGGTCAGCCTCTTCCGCATCGATGGTGAAATTGAGCTGGTGCTCCTTCGCCATGCGCGCAAGATCAAGGAGGTCCGGGACGAGTTCCTTCATCACCCAGTCGCGATGGGTGGCGAGATAGCGCGGATGCAGCGCCGAGAGCTTGACCGAGATCCCCATGCGGTCGGGAAGCTGCTTGTCCTTGCCGTTCCTGGCCATGAAGCCGCCGATGGACTGGATGGCATCCGCATAGGAACGGAAATAGCGCCTGGCGTCCTCGGCCGTGCGGGCGCCCTCGCCCAGCATGTCGAAGGAATGGCGATAGCCCTTCTCCTCGCTCTTGGCGGCACGCGCCAGCGCGTCCTTCATCGTCTCGCCGAGCACGAAGTGATGGCCGAGGAAGCGCATCGCCTGTTTGGTCGCGGTCCGCACCGTCGGCAGGCCGACGCGCTTGACGAGACCGCGAAGAATGCCCTCCGGCGTTTCGCCGGGACCGATGACGCGCGCGGAAACGGCAAGCGCCCAGGCGGAGGCCGAAACGAACCAGCTTTCACCGGAGGCCTCATGCGAGCTCCAGCCGCCTTCGCGCAGCTTGTCCTCGATCAGCCGGTCCTGCGTCAGGGCATCCGGCACGCGCAGCAGGGCTTCGGCAAGCACCATCAGCGCCAGTCCCTCGCGCGTCGAAAGTCCGTATTCGCGCAGGAAATCCTCGACGCCGCCCACCTTGCCGGCCCCGTCGCGGATGGCGTTGATCATCCGCCGCGCCCGCTGGTCTATCGCCGCGTCCTGCGCGGTCGAAAAGCCAGTACGGGCGGCGAACTGGCGGATCAGCCGGTCGTCGTCGCCCGCGTAGGGCGCATTGAAGGGAACGAAAGGCTCGGTCAAAATCTGCTGGCTCATGGGCATCTCCGTTTCATTCTCCACATAGCGGGAATTCTCTGGTGATTCCGGCGGATTTTTGGGCTATTGAGTGGAAATAAAACTACACATACATCAACTCATAGAGAAACATGAAGGAACTCGACCGTCTCGATCGCAAGATCCTCCGCGCACTCCAGAAGGAGGGCCGCCTGAGCAATCTGGAACTCGCCGACCGCGTCAACCTGTCGCCGACCGCAACGGCCGAACGCGTCAAGCGGCTGACCCGCGAAGGCTACATCCTTGGTTATAGCGCGCAACTCTCGCCGGAGAAGCTTGGCCGCAACCTTCTCGTCTTCGTGCAGGTGAAGCTGGACCGCACGACGCCCGACGTTTTCGATGCATTTGCCGCGGCGGTCAAACGCAGCGACGACGTCATGGAGTGCCATATGGTGGCCGGCGGCTTCGACTACCTGGTCAAGGCGCGGGTCGCCGGCATGGAAGCCTACCGGCAGTTCCTGTCCGAGGTGATTCTCCCGCTTCCCGGCGTCCGCGAAACCCACACCTACGCGGTGATGGAGGAAATCAAGGGAACGGGATACCTCCCCGTTTGAAATCCTTCCTGCCGAACTCCTAAAATAGCCGAAAAACTGACTTATTATCATAAAAGTAGTGAATATCTGCTGCACTGCATGAAATTCCGCTGGCTATTCAATCAGATTTATATATTTGTTAACCATAACATAAACACCTGTCAGCTTTGACTCGTATGATCACTCTGGAACGGCAATCGATTCTGAACAGTGAAATTTCCGCCTCGGATTCGCAGGTGGAGGTATTCGCGGCGATGCGGCGCGTCGCCCATGAATTCGGGTTCCGCCACGTCACGCTGTTCGCATCCACCTCTCCGGACGAGATGCTCCTGTCGCGGATAATCGTCGAGACGACGCTGCCGTCCTCCTACGTCCAGGAGTTCGACCGCCGCCGCCTCCTGCGCCTCTGCCCGATCGCGCCGATCGTCGCCGGATCGGTCCTGCCGCACTGTTGGTCGCTCGACGAGCCGGAAAATATCCGCGGATTTGCAATTCCTGCAACGATGGAGGAACTGCAGCGGCGCCACGGGATGATCACCAGCGTGGCCATGGCCCTGAACTCCCTCGATGGCGACCGTTTCCTGCTGCGGTTCGATGGCGTCCGCCCGCGGCTCACCCAGGTGGAGCTGAACGAGATCGGCATGCTCGTCCTGCACGCCTTCAATGTCTTCGACAAGTTGCGCCGCAGCGCCAGGACGACAGTCGTCGGCCCCCTCTCCAGCCGCGAACTGGAGGTCGTCCGCTGGACGGCGCAGGGCAAGACCTCGGCGGAGATCGGCCGTATTCTCTCGTTGTCCGATCACACCGTCAACGCTTATATGACCAATGCCATCAAGAAACTGGATTGCGTCAATCGAACCCAATTGGTAGCTAAGGCGTTAAGGTTGAGATTGATAATGTAAGCCGGAACCTTCCCCTCGGCTTGCGGAGAAAAGAGATTGCCCTTGTGGCTTCAACACCTCGAAAAACGCCTCAATACGCAATATGAGAAAGTCGGGCTGTCGTCCGACGAGGCGGTGAACCTTGCCGCCGCCTTCCGTCTCTATGGATTCTGGCGGATGGAGATCGACACCGGTCATTTCTTCGCGACGGAAGATGTCTGTCGCATCTTCGGCCTTGAGCCGCAGGACGGCCCCATCAACCTGGTCGCTCTCATCGCCCGCATCCACCCGGATGACATGCCGGTCCTGATGGAAATCTACGAACGCGCAAGCGCCGAACGCCTCACCTACCACAACATCTATCGTGTGAAGGCCAATGCGGAAGACTATAAATACGTCCGCACGGTCGGCAAGTTCCGCGACAAGCCGGGCACGGGCGGCGAGGTCGTCGGCATCACCTACGAGTTCTTCGAAAAAAGCCCGGGCGTGACGTTTTTCCTCGACGACCCCAACGCCTGACCGGCCGAAATCACCGGTCCAGCACGGAGCGCACTTCCACCAGGTTCGAACGGACCATCAGCGTGTGGAAACCCATGACGGCGAGATGGCTTGGCATGATCAGCCCGTCCTCGCGGCCGTTGGAGACGATGGCCGGCTGGACGCGCAGCGCAGCCCGGAAACGGTTGAGCGTCTCGTTCCAGATCTGGCTGAGATTGCGCTCGCGGATCACCTGGGAGAAATCCGCGCCGGCGCCCGAAAGCACCGCGTAATAGCCGTAGAGCTGGCCGTAGGCGAACCAGAAACGGTCGTCCGCGCGCGTATCGAACCAGCCGGCGCTGTTGTTCTCCGAACGCTCGCGCAGGATGGCCGCCGTGCCGCCGAGGTCGTTGGCGATCCGGTCCACGAACTGGATCAGGTTGTCGGCGCGGCTGTCGAAGGTCGCATTGCAGGAGGAAAGATCACGGTTGAAGGCCCTGAGCTTTTCGATCGCCGTGCGGTAATAGGCCGGCGTCGGCGTCTTGAAGCCGAAGGGATCGAGCCCGAAATACCAGGAATATTCGTCGAACTGCAGGTTTCCGCGCGCATCCTGCAGGTTGTTGTTGATGCCGGACGTGCCGCGCACCCGCCCCAGCGTGTCGACCAGTTCGCTGGAGGTCCGCCGCACCGCCTGGTTCACGCCACGCTGGAACGAAGCCTTGTTGTCGAGCAAAGGCGTATGATCCCAGTCGATGCCGAAGAACCCGAGCCGATAGAGCAGCATCGAGGAGATCCAGGCATTCTGGTTGACGTTCATGTCGGTAAGGTCGGCAACCGCGTCGACGATCGCCGATGACTGGCACTGCCTTGCCCCCGTCGCGGTCGCGTTGGCGCTTGCCGGAGCCGTGGTGGCAGGCAATTCCTGGCCGGCCGGGACCGTGCGCTCCGACCAGCGGTAGCTTTCGACGAAATTCGGGTTGAAGCCCGACCAGACCTGCGTCTGCCAGAAGAAATAGCCGTAGAAGCCGACGAGAAGCAGGAGGACGGCGAGGATCGGTCCCTTCACCATCCAATGACGCCGGCCATACCAGCCGTGGGCGGCCATGAACGGCCAGACCAACCAGGCGACGAGAAGCCCTATCCCCCGGCCGACAACCTGGCCGATCCGTTGGAAGAAGGCGGTAATCCGGTCGAGCATCACTGTCTCCTGTCAGGGGCTATCCACTTGAGCCGCCTCACACATATGTGTTCGGACAGCGAAGACCAAGAGCAAAATCGCCCGGAAGGTTCCCGGCCGCCGGTTGACGCCGGGTCTTTTCGTCGCGATCAGGAGCGGACGGGTCTGAAACCGGCAAATGCCGGCGGCCTCCATCCGGCATTCGAAAGGCGCGGCTCGGTTGCCGCCGCTTCCGCAGCCTCCTTCGGAAACCGCTCGGCGAAGGCCTGGCTGACGCGCATCAGGCGCCGCTCCAGTCCATGGACGGTCAGCATTCCCCTCGCCATGCGCCCGACCGCGGATGCGAGATGCGGAAAGGCGTCCGGCTCCATCGTCTCGGAACCATGCCGCGGCGCAGCTTCCGAAACGACCCGATAGAGGATGAGCAGATCCTCCGTATCCGCCATCAGCTTGTGCAGCAGCACGTTGCAGGTGCCGATATTCGCATTGAGCCTGTCGACGAACGCCTGGAAAAGCTCGACGAAACGTTCGGTCTGGCGGACGGCCTCGACGCCGCTCATCGCCGCCCCGGCCCCGCCGCGCAGTTTCTCCAGGATTTCCGGCCGATGGTCGATAAACGCAACCAGATCGTTCTCGCCCTCCCTGCGCTCGGCAAGGAGAGACGTGCACTCGGCCCTCACGAGGCCGACCAGCACATCGGCGCGCCTCAGAAGCTCGGCAAGATGATCGGCGGGCACCCGGTTGCGCCAACGCGCCCTCTGGCGGCGGCGCATTGCCGCTCCGGACACAAGGCCGATCAGTTTTTCGAAGCGGGTCGGCACTTCGCGCGCATCGAATTCCCGCTTGCCCTCTTCGATTGCCGCTGAAAGGCCCGCCGTCAACCGCGCGATCGACGCTTCCAGCGCATGCCGGTCCGGCGCTTCCGACTTGAGATGGTCTCCGACCGCCGCCAGCCCCTCCTCTTCGGGCAGCGCCGCTTCGGAAGCGACCCTGGCAAGCGCGGCCGCAACCGGCGCAAGCGCCTCGCGCAACACATTCAAGGCACCGCCGATGCGCCTGATCTCGCCGTCGAAATCCTGATGTCCCGCCACGCCGCCTCTCCTGTCTTCGCAGACAAGATAGCGCGGCGCCGGAATTATGCCACGGCGGCGCCGCGATTATCAGAGCCCGAGCTTGGCGATCTCGGCGTCCAGCCGCTCCTTCGCCTTTTTCGGCATTTTCGCGGCCTTCACCGCATCGAGATTGGCGGGTGCGTCGCCCACAACCACCAGCGCCACCATGCCCATGCCGAAATGCGGCGTGCATTTGAAGACATAGGCGCCGGCCTTGTCCGCCGTGAACGAAACCGCCTCGCTGATCTTGCCCTTGATCTCGGCGACACCCTCCGGCACGAGACCGGTCACGGAAACGACGTCATGCCCCTTGTCGACCGGCACGAACTTGATGACGTCGCCCGGCTGAGCCTTGACGGCTGCCGGCTCGAACACCATGGCCTGGCCGTCGCTGCCCTTGTTGAGCATCTTCACCTCGATCTCGGCGCTCAGGGCCGGCAGGGCGAAAAGAGCAAGGGTTGCAGCAAGGGTAAGGGTCTTGGCGGCCTTGAACATATGGACACACTCCTGAGAAGATCCGACTGGGATACCCGTTAGCTATCCTACCCGCCACGGGTTTTGACCATAGTCAATCTCGCCGCACCTCCGCGGCGTTCCGTCTCAGGCGATCGGGGAATGGTCCCGGACCGGCCTCACTCGCACCGTATCCGGTCTTCCCAGTGCCGGCGGCAGAGAGACACGTATTTCTCGTTTCCGCCGATATCGACCTGCGCGCCCTCACGCACCGGATCGCCGTTGCCGTCCAGCCGCACGACCATCGTCGCCTTGCGGCCGCAGAAGCAGATGGTGCGCACCTCGCGCAATTCGTCGGCGATGGCGAGCAGTTCGAGCGAGCCCGAAAAAAGCTTGCCCTGAAAATCGGTCCTCAGCCCGTAGGCCATCACCGGTATGCCGGCCCGGTCGCAGATGCGCGCGAGCTGCCAGACCTGCTCCTTGGAGAGGAACTGCGCTTCGTCCACGAAGACACAGGCGACCGGCTCTTCGCGATGCATGGCCTCGATCGCCGAGAACAGGTCGTCGGACGGCCCGAAGGGTATCGCCTCCGAGGAAAGCCCGATGCGGGAAGCCACCCGCCCCTTCCCGGCCCGGTCGTCGAGCGCGGCGATGAAGATCACCGTGCGCATGCCGCGCTCCCGATAGTTGTAGGAAGCCTGCAGCAGCATGGTCGACTTGCCGGCGTTCATGGTCGCATAGTGAAAATAGAGCTTGGCCATGAGCCGCTTCTGACCGCGAACCGGATTCGAGAAAAGCGGGCGATGCCGATAACCACAGGAAACTGAACCCGGCGACCGGCGGAATTTTTCTCGCAAATGTCGCAAATACCCCCCGGCCTTCGCCGCGAATGCGCGCGCTTGCCTCGTCTCAGCAGATATTGATAATGGCGGGAACCAGAAAAAACAGGGAAGCAACTCATGCGCATCAACACCTCGCTGAAGATCACGCTCGCAGCCGCGACCTCTATATTGGTGCTATCCACGGGTGCCTCCGCCGCAGAGCCGGAAGCCTGCGGCACGGTCCGTTTCTCCGATGTCGGTTGGACCGACATCACCGCCACCACAGCCACCGCGAGTGTCCTTCTGAAGGCGCTCGGCTACCAGACCGATGTCAAGGTGCTCTCCGTCCCGGTCACCTACAGCTCCCTGAAGAACAAGGATATCGACGTTTTCCTCGGCAACTGGATGCCGACCCAGGAAGCGGACGTGCGTCCCTATATCAACGACAAGTCAGTCGAATCATTCGGTCCGAATCTTGTCGGCGCGAAATACACGCTTGCCACCAATGCCAAGGGCGCCGAACTCGGCATCAAGGATTTCAAGGACATCGCCAAGCACAAGGATGCGCTGGACGGCAAGATCTACGGCATCGAGCCGGGCAATGACGGCAACCGCCTGATCCTCGGCATGGTCGAGAAGGATACGTTCGGGCTGAAGAGCTTCGAAGTCGTCGAATCCTCCGAGCAGGGCATGCTCGCCCAGGTCGCCCGCGCCGACAAGGCGGGCCAGGCGGTCGTCTTCCTCGGCTGGGAGCCGCATCCGATGAACACCAATTTCAAGCTGACCTATCTGTCCGGCGGCGACGACATCTTCGGGCCGAATTTCGGAGGAGCCGAGGTCTATACCAACGTGCGCGCCGGCTTCACCGAAGAATGCGCCAATGTCGGCGCCTTCATCAAGAACCTGAAATTCTCCCTGACCATGGAAAACCAGGTCATGGGCGGCATCCTGAACGACGGCGACGAGGCGGAAGCCGCCGCCACCAAATGGCTGAAGAAGAACGGCGCGGCGGTCGAGCCATGGCTCGCCGGCGTCACCACCAAGGACGGCAAGCCGGGTCTTGCGGCGGTCAAGTCCAAGCTTGGCCTGTGAGCCCCGGCCGGGCCGGGAGACCGGCCCTTCGTCCTTCAAGCGATAGTTTCCTCCGGATCAGGCGGGCATGGATGTGAATTGGCTTCCCGATTGGCTCGTGGATTCCGACGGCAAGTTGCGCCTTGGCGGCTGGGCGAAGATGTTCGTGGACTGGCTGACCGCCAATGCCGACTGGTTCTTCGACTGGCTGTCGGCCGTGCTCTCGGCCGTCATCAACGCCCTGCTCTTCGTCCTGCAGTGGCCGAACGCCTATGTGATGATCGCGATCTTCACGGCTCTCGCCTGGTGGCTGCGCCGCTCGCCCGGCGTCGCGGTCTTCACCTGTCTGGGCCTGCTGGTCATCCATAACCAGGGTTACTGGAAGGAAACGACCGAGACGCTGGCCCTGGTGCTCGCCTCGACCGCCGTCAGCATGGCCGTCGGCGTGCCCCTCGGCATCGCCGCCGCCCGCCGCGCCTGGGTCTACGAGGTCATGCGGCCGATCCTCGACCTGATGCAGACGATCCCGACCTTCGTCTACCTGATCCCGGCGCTGATCCTTTTCGGGCTCGGCATGGTGCCCGGCCTCATTGCCACCGTCATCTTCGCCATTCCCGCGCCGATCCGCCTCACCCGCCTCGGCATCGTCTCGACGCCCCCCGCCCTTACGGAGGCCGCCGTGGCCTTCGGAGCGACGCCCGGCCAGGTGCTGCGCAAGGTCGAACTGCCCTTCGCCATGCCGCAGATCATGGCCGGCCTCACCCAGACGATCATGCTCTCGCTCTCCATGGTGGTGATCGCCGCGCTCGTCGGCGCCAACGGCCTCGGCGTGCCGGTGGTGCGGGCGCTCAACACGGTCAACATCGCCCGCGGCTTCGAAGCAGGCCTCTGCATCGTCATCCTGGCCATCATTCTCGACCGCATGTTCCGTACCTCGACCGGAGATGGCGCATGACAGCCCAGACGACCGATTGCGTGGTCTTCGACCGCGTCGACATCATCTTCGGCGACAATCCCGAAAGGGCGCTCGCGCTGGTGGATCAGGGCAGGAGCCGCGACGAGATCAGCGCCGAGACGGGCATCGTGCTCGGCGTCGCCAATGCCTCGCTGACGATCCACGAGGGAGAGATCCTCGTTCTGATGGGCCTCTCCGGCTCCGGCAAGTCGACGTTGCTGCGCGCCGTCAACGGGCTTGCGCCGGTGGTGCGCGGCGGCGTGCGCGTCGCCACGCCGTCGGGTCCGGTCGATCCCTACAAGGCGAGCCCCAGGGCGCTGCGGGATCTGCGCATGCACACCGTCTCCATGGTCTTCCAGCAATTCGGCCTGCTTCCCTGGCGCACGGTCTCGGAAAACGTCGGCTTCGGCCTGGAACTGGCCGGCGTTGCGGAGGCGGAACGGAAGAAGCGCGTCGGCGAACAGCTCGAACTCGTCAACCTGACGAAATGGGCCGACCGCAAGGTGGGCGAGCTTTCAGGCGGCATGCAGCAGCGCGTCGGCCTTGCCCGCGCCTTTGCGACCGGCGCTCCCATCCTGCTGATGGACGAGCCTTTCTCCGCGCTCGACCCGCTGATCCGCACCCGCCTGCAGGACGAGCTCCTGGAATTCCAGCGGCGGCTCAGGAAGACCATCCTCTTCGTCAGCCACGATCTCGACGAGGCTTTCAGGATCGGCAATCGCATCGCCATCATGGAAGGCGGCCGCATCATCCAGTGCGGCACCCCGCAGGAAATCGTCCGCGCCCCGGCCGACCAGTATGTCGCCGATTTCGTGCAGCACATGAACCCGATCACCATGCTGACGGCCGGTGACGTGATGCGCCCGGGCGTGGGACAGGCGGCGGGCGCCGCCAGTGTTTCCGCCACCGCGCTCGCCACAACGCCGCTCGTCGATATCCTCGACGCCCTCTCCCGCCAGCCGGGAGCGGTCGGCATCGTCGACAACGGGGCGATCGTCGGCACGATCTCCGCCGAAGACGTGGTCGCCGGGCTTACCCGCCACCGCCGGCGGGATGGCTGACATCAAACCTGAGACATCGGGTCCGCTTTGACGCCGTCGCGGCCGGTGCTATGTCCTGCTGACGTCCGGCGCGCGGCCGGCCGACAGGATCGAGGTGGACGACATGGCTGATGAAACCGGGGCTGATGAAACCGGGGCTGATGAAACCGGGGCCGATACGCCCGAAGCCGACAAGGCCCGGACCGACAAACCGCAGGTGCTGCGGGATACGGACGACGAGGCCCGCCGCCTCGCCCGCAAGCTGGTGCGCGGCGCGCGCTACATGGCGCTCGCGGTCCTCGATCCGGAAACCGGCTTTCCCTCCGTCAGCCGGGCGCTGACCGGCACCGATGTCGACGGTGTGCCGGTCATCCTGGTCTCCGGCCTTTCCGGGCATACGAAAGGGCTGGTCGCCGATCCCCGCTGCTCGCTGCTGGCCGGCGAACCCGGCAAGGGCGACCCACTCGCCCATCCGAGGATCGCGGTGCAGTCGCTCGCCGAAAGCGTCGCTCGCGACACGGCGGAACATGCCCGCATCCGCAGCCGCTTCCTGGACCGGCACCCGAAAGCCGCGCTCTATGCGGACTTTCCCGATTTCCGCTTCTTCCGAATCATCCCGCAGAGCGCTTCGCTGAACGGCGGGTTCGGCCGGGCCTATGTCCTGACGGGCGCCGACCTGATGATTCCCGAACCGGGAATCACGCCGGAATGGCTCGGACTCCAGAAAGATTTAACGAATATGACAGAGGCCGCGACCAGGCTGGCGACTCATCTCGGTGCCGGAAACGGGAAAAACTGGCGATTCGGAGGGGTGGATCGGGCCGGAATAGACCTTATCGGTGGCGATATTCAACTCAGGCACGAATTCGACCGGCTTGCGGACTCACCAGAAGCCGTGCTTGATTATATTTTTGCCACAGCTAAAGTACATTAGGCCGGTTACCCGAAATTTAGGGATATACAATCCCTTTTGCTCCTTGTTAATTTTCGCCTGTAGGACAAAAGGGCGATTTTTTGAAGCGGGGGGCCGCTTCGAATATGAGGGGAATTTTAGCTGATGGATACGATGGCACTATCTGAGCATTCCACCGCGGCAGCAGGCTTGTTGTCTGCCATGGCCAATCCGAAGCGGTTGATGATCCTGTGCTGCCTGGTACGAGGTGAGGTTGCCGTCGGCGCGCTCGCTTCGCAGGTCGGCCTCAGCCAGTCGGCGCTGTCGCAGCATCTTTCCAAGCTGCGCGCCCAGAAGCTGGTGAAGACCCGGCGCGATGCGCAGACGATTTATTATTCCAGTTCGTCCGAATCGGTGATCAAGGTGCTTGAGACGCTGGAAGAGATTTATTGCGCGCCGGCTCAGAAGAAGTCCGCCGCCTGAGAATGACAGCGCTGACATGATGTCTCCGCTGCCCTAAGCCCAGCCTCCGGCATGCGCGCCGGAGGCTGGGTTGTTTGTTTTGATGCACAGCATTTGTTTTCCACGCGCCGCAAACGTATTACCAGCGCTGCCAGATTCCTGCCTTCCACAACGCATGCTCGGCTTTTCCCGAGCCGGGCCGGGCGAGATCGCTATCAGCCGGCAGTCCTGCGTCTCTGCGCAGGTGATCGTTCCGGCGCAGGATGATCGTCAGAAGAGCCGACCGCTCCATCTTCCTCTGCCGGTATCGATGCCAGACCGAGGCGACGGCCCCCGCGGCATGCCTGATAACTGAGCTCATGGCTTTCTTCCACGTCGGGTAAAAGAGGCCAATCATCCCGCACGATAGACATCGCACAAATGAATAGTTACGATGTCAGCCATAAGGAAAACCGATTTCTGATCCCATGGCACTCCCTCTGGAAAGCGATCTTCTGCGAAGTTTTCTGGTCGTTGCGGAAGTCCGTAACGTCACCAGGGCCGCGCTCAGGCTCGGGCGCACGCAGTCGGCCGTGAGCATGCAGGTGAAGCGCCTGGAGGAGGTCGTCGGAAAGCCTCTTTTCGAGCGGGGTCCGCGTGGCGTCCATCTCACGGAAGAAGGCCTTCGACTGGAGCCCTATGCGCGCCGGATCGTCGGCCTCGTGGACGAGACGACCGCGCTCATGCAGACGACGCCGCTCGACGGAACGCTGCGGATCGGCATTCCCGAGGAATACAGCCAGACCATCCTGCCGCATGCTCTCTCCGCCTTCGCCGAAAGGCATCCGGCAACCGAGGTCACGGTGGAATGCGGTTATTCATCCCAGCAGCTTCAGGCGCTCGAAAACGGAGAACTCGACCTCGCGATCATCTTCGACTGGAACAACGACAAGTCCGGAGAGGTCCTGGCGATCGATCCCACGGTCTGGGTCGCCTCCACCGCCCACGAAGTCCACCTGCAGCGCCCGCTGCCGATAGCGGTCTACCGCCGGTCGGACTGGTGTCGCGAATTCGCGATACGCTCGCTCGAACGGCACTCGATCGCCTATCGGATCGCCTTCACCTGCGAAACGAGCGGCGCCCTTCGTTCCGCCGCCTCCGCGGGCCTCGGCGTGGCGCCGCTGTCGCGCAGCAGCATTCCTGCCGATTGCCGCGAACTGACGCAGGAGGACGGCTTTCCTCCGGTGGATTTCTCCCGCGTTCTCCTGAAACGAAAGGCCTATCGATCGCGCCCGGCGGTCGATGCCCTGGCCGAGACGATAAGGAAGGCCTTTGCCCCGCTCGGCTGGGCCTGAGGCTTAGGCTTTGCCGGCGGGCGAACGCTTCCCCTCCTGCCCGCTCTCCCCGGAATGCCCCGCCTTGCCCAAAGGCGGTTGACGGGTCTGTCCCCGCTGATAGTTTGACCATGCAGTCAAAAACCTGGCGTCAAGCCGTCCACGGGGAAATGGCCACCCGACGTTTCGAATGGCCATGGGAGAGCCTCATGTCCAATCGCCTGAATACCACGCCCAACGATCTGAGGGCGTTCTGGATGCCGTTCACGGCCAATCGCCAGTTCAAGAAGGAGCCCCGTCTCTTCGTCGGCGCCCGGGATATGCACTACACGACCCATGACGGCCGTCAGGTGCTCGACGCGACCGCCGGCCTCTGGTGCGTGAATGCCGGCCACTGCCGGCCGAAGATCACCGAGGCGATCCGCGAGCAGGCCGGGGAACTCGATTATGCCCCCGCCTTCCAGCTCGGCCACCCGAAGGCCTTCGAGCTCGCCAACCGCCTCGTCGATATCGCCCCCGAGGGCCTGAACCACGTCCTCTACACCAATTCCGGCTCGGAATCGGTGGAGACGGCGCTGAAGGTGGCGCTTGCCTATCACCGCGCCAGGGGCGACGGCTCGCGCTTCCGGCTGATCGGCCGCGAGCGCGGTTATCACGGCGTCAACTTCGGCGGCATCTCGGTCGGCGGCATCGTCGCCAACCGCAAGATGTTCGGCACGCTGCTCACCGGCGTCGACCACATGCCACATACCCATGTCCCCGGCAAGAATGCCTTCACGAAGGGCGAGCCGGAACATGGCGGCGACATCGCGACCGAGCTGGAGCGCATCGTCACCCTGCACGACGCATCGACCATTGCAGCCGTCATCGTGGAACCCGTCGCCGGCTCCACCGGCGTGCTGATCCCGCCGAAGGGCTACCTTCAGAAGCTGCGCGAGATTTGCACCAGGCACGGCATCCTGCTGATCTTCGACGAGGTCATCACCGGCTTCGGCCGCCTCGGCGCGCCGTTCGCGGCCCAGTATTTCGATGTGAAGCCGGACATCATGACGACCGCCAAGGGCCTGACCAACGGCGTCATCCCGATGGGCGCGGTGCTGGTCACTTCCGAAATCCACGATGCGTTCATGAACGGCCCGGAACACCTGATCGAATTCTTCCACGGCTACACCTACTCGGGCAATCCGATCGCGTCGGCCGCCGGCATCGCGACGCTGGAAACCTACAGGGAAGAAGGCCTTTTCGAGCGCGCCAGGGAAATCGCCCCCTATTGGGAAGAGGGACTGCACTCGCTGAAAGGCCTGCCGAGCGTCATCGACATCCGCAATATCGGCCTGATCGGCGCGATCGAACTCGATCCGATCGCCGGCGAGCCGACCAAGCGCGCCTTCACCGCCTTCCTCAAGGCCTATGAAAACGGCCTCCTGATCCGCACGACCGGCGATATCATCGCCATGTCGCCGCCGCTGATCGTCGAAAGGCACCATATCGACGAGATATTCGGCAAGCTGCGGGATATCCTGAAGAACAATATCTGACCGCTCTCGCCGCCCTCGGCTCTCCCGCCTTCGCGGGGGAGCTTTCCGCCCCGGACCCGATCGGCTCGCCTGCCGGTGTCGTTCCGGGCCTCTCCGCCGGCCTGTGGTCGGTCAACGGTCGGCACATCCGTAGAAACGAAATGGATAATCAGGCCCTTTTCCTGTCGGCGATCGCCGCTACATTCGTCTTCGCCGGCTTCGTCAAGGGGGTCACGGGCATGGGCCTGCCGACTGTGGCGATGGGCGTGCTCGGCGCACTGATTTCCCCGCTCGCCGCCGCCGGCCTGCTGATCGTCCCGTCCTTCGTGACCAATGTCTGGCAACTCGTCGCCGGCCCGCATGTCGGGACGGTGCTGAAGCGGTTCTGGCCGATGATGCTCGCCATCGCCGTGGGGACGGTCGCCGGCGCGTCGCTGCTCACCGGAGGCAACACGGCCATCACCACCGGCGCGCTCGGCGCAGCCCTGGTCGCCTATGCCGGCTACACGCTGTTCGCCCGCCAGCTCCGGGTTCCGGCACGGATGGAACCCTGGCTTTCGCCCGTCATCGGCCTCGTGACCGGTCTCGTCACCGGAGGCACCGGCGTGTTCGTCATCCCGGCCGTTCCCTATCTTCAGTCCCTCGGGCTGGAAAAGGACAACCTCATCCAGTCGCTCGGCCTGTCGTTCACCGTATCGACGGTCGCTCTTGCCGCCGGCCTTGCCCTGCGTGGCGCCTATGATCCGGGAAACCTGGGGCTGTCGGCGCTGGCGCTGGTCCCTGCCCTCATCGGCATGTGGTTGGGCCAGGCCGCCCGCAACCGGATCAGCCCGCCCGCCTTCCGCCGCTGGTTCCTGGTGGCGCTTCTCGTCCTCGGCACGGAAATGCTTCTCCGCCCGCTGCTGTAAAGCCCGCCGCGCCGCGGCGAGCCCGGTCGCGTGCCTTTTGCGCTCAGCCCTTGAAGAAGGCCAGCAGGTCGGCATTGATGATATCGGCATGCGTGGTCGCCATGCCATGCGGCAGGCCTTCATAGATCTTCAGCGTGCCGTTCTTCAGGAGCTTGGCGGAAAGCGGCGCGGAGTCGGCGATCGGCACGATCTGGTCGTCGCCGCCATGCATGACGAGCACCGGCACCTCGATCTTCCTGAGGTCTTCCGTGAAATCGGTCTCCGAAAAGGCCTTGATGCAATCGTAATGGGCCTTGGTGCCGCCCATCATGCCCTGCCGCCACCAGTTCTGGATCACGCCCTCGGAAACCTGCGCGCCGGGCCTGTTGAAGCCGTAGAAAGGCCCGGCCGGCACATCGCGGAAGAACTGCGCGCGGTTGGCGGCAAGCGCGGCGCGAAAACCGTCGAAGACCTCGATCGGCAGGCCGCCCGGATTCGTCTCGGACTTGACCATGATCGGCGGCACCGCCCCCATCAGCACGGCCTTGGAAACCCGGCCGCCCCCGCCGTACTGCGCCACGTAGCGAGCGACTTCGCCGCCGCCGGTCGAATGCCCGACATGGATCGCGCCTTTCAGGCCGAGAAGCGCGGCAAGTTCCGCGACGTCGGCGGCGTAGGTATCCATCTCGTTGCCGGTCTCGGTCTGGCTGGACCGGCCATGGCCGCGGCGGTCATGGGCGATGACCCGGAAACCCTGGTGGAGGAAGAACAGCATCTGGGCGTCCCAGTCGTCGGCGCTCAGCGGCCAGCCATGGTGGAAAACCACAGGTTGGGCATCCTTCGGACCCCAATCCTTGTAGAAGATCTGCGTACCGTCCTTGGTGGTGATGAAGTTGCTGGTCATGGTCTTCTCGTCCTTCGAAAGTGATCTCTGAATGATTGCGACGCGATGACTGCGCGGGTGGCCCCCTTCGGACGGCCGGCCAGCCGAACCTTCATAATGCCGCAGCGTGTCGCCTTGGTGAACCGCACCTTTCGGTGTATCGCGATTTCCATATCTCAATATAATTTATCGCGATATACATAAGCTAGCGACGTTTTCCGCACCTGTCTACAAAAATATTTATCGCGATACTATTTTTTGTGATATCGGAAACCGAACGGGATCGCGTGAGACAACCATGACCGAACATGTCGCCTACCCGCTGGATGATCAGCTTTGCTTTTCGCTCTACGCGGCCAACATAGCCATCAACCGGACGTACAAGCCGATGCTCGATGCCATGGGCATCACCTACCCGCAATATCTGGTGCTCAGCACGCTTGCCGAAAACGACGGGATCACGATCGGCGCGATCGCCGACCGGCTTTCGCTCGAATCGAGCACGATCACGCCTCCCGTCAAGCGGCTCGAGCAGGCCGGCCTTGTGGAGCGCCGGCGCAGCAAGGAGGACGAGCGGCAGGTGCATGTCCGGTTGACCGATGCGGGCCGCGTCCTGATCGAGCGGAGCAAGTGCCTCGGAGACACCCTCATGCAGCGTTCCGGCATGACGCCTCAGGAATTCCAGGCCTTCAACCGGCAGGTTCAGTCGTTCCTCGACGCCCTGGAACGCAGTGCGTGAGACTGCCATCCGGCACATTCCCGGGATTTGCGGAATCCACGCCCGTTTGAGCGGTTTGCAGCCCGGTTTTTGTGAAAAGCGACAAAAGGCATCCCGGTTTTGTTATCTTCTTGCGGAATCCCGGGCGAATTCCTAGAGATTGGATGGCCGCCGCCGAAAGCCAAACATGGCTCGGCGCGGCATCGACCGCATCGCCTTCCGTCATTGGCGCGATATGCCCGGCATGATCGACCGGGAGCTTATCGGGGGACGAAAGGCAGGGATGCGGCGTGACCGCGAGCCTTCAGGGCTCCACCCAAGGAGAACCGAGATGAACCTCAAGACGTTTCTGGGGGCAACCGCCCTCGCTTCCCTCACCTTTGCTCCGCTCGCCCATGCCGATATCGTCATCGGCCTCATCGCCCCCCTCACCGGCCCGGTCGCAGCCTATGGAGACCAGGTCAAGAACGGCGCCGAGACCGCAGTCGCCGAGATCAACAAGAAGGGCGGCATTCTCGGCGAGAAGGTTGTCCTGAAGGCAACCGACGACGCCGGCGAGCCCAAGCAGGGCGTATCCGCGGCAAACCAGCTCGTCGGCGAAGGCATCCGCTTCGTGGTCGGCCCGGTGACCTCCGGCGTCGCCATGCCCGCTTCGGACGTGCTTGCCGAAAACGGCGTGCTGATGGTCACGCCCACCGCCACCACGCCGGAACTGACCAAGCGCGGCCTCACCAACGTGCTGCGCACCTGCGGCCGCGACGACCAGCAGGCGGAAGTTGCCGCCAAATACGTCGTGGCGAATTTCAAGGACAAGAAGATCGCCATCATCAACGACAAGGGCGCCTATGGCAAAGGCCTGGCGGACGCCTTCAAGGCGACCCTCAACGCCGGCGGCGTGAAGGAAGTCCTCGATGACGCGGTCACCCCGGGCGACAAGGATTTCAGCGCGCTCACCACGCGCCTGAAGTCGCAGAATGTCGATCTCATCTATTTCGGCGGCTATCACCCCGAAGGCGGCCTGCTTGCCCGCCAGCTCGCCGATCTCGGCATCAAGGCGACGATCATCGGCGGCGACGGCCTGTCGAACAGCGAGTTCTGGAACATCGGCACCAAGGCGGCGGCCGGCACGATCTTCACCAACGCCTCCGACGCCACCAAGAGCCCGGATTCCAAGGCGGCGGCAGAAGCGCTGGCCGCACGCAACATTCCAGCCGAAGCCTTCACGCTGAACGCCTATGCCGCTGTCGAAGTCATCAAGGCCGGCATCGAAAAGGCGAAGAGCGCCGAAGACGCGGCGGCCGTCGCCACCGCCCTCAAGTCCGGCGAGCCGATCCCCACCGCCATCGGCAAGCTCACCTATGGCGAGACCGGCGACCTTACCTCGCAGAGCTTCTCGCTCTTCAAGTGGGAAGACGGCAAGATCGTCGCTGCCGAGTGATATCGAAGGATGGGCGCCTCGGGCGCCCATCTTTTTTCGAAGTTCCCGGAGCGGGAAGCGAAAGATCCGTTCGAACCGGAAATCGTCGCCGGAAACCGGATGAGGGCTGCATGCTTGTGATATTTGGCGGCCTGCCGGGAACAGGCAAGACCACCATCTCGCGCCAGGTGGCCGGCCGTCTGCAGGCGTGTTACCTGCGCATCGACACGATCGAGCAGGCCATTCGCGCCTCGGGCATTCCGGGCTCCGCCCCGGATGTCGGGCCGGCTGGCTACATGATCGCCTACCGGGTGGCGGCGGACAATCTTCGCATCGGCGGTTCGGTCGTGGCGGATTCGGTCAATCCGCTGAAGATAACGCGCGATGCCTTCCGGGAGATTGCCGCTCAGGCAGGCGCGACATGCCTCGAAGTGGAAATCGTCTGCTCGGACAGGCTGGAACACCGCCGCCGGGTCGAGGAGCGACACCCGGATATCGAAGGTTTCAGGCCTCCCACCTGGGAAGAGGTGGAAGCCCGCGACTACGAGCCCTGGGACCGGCCTCATCTGCAGATCGATACAGCCGGATCGTCGATCGCGCAGAGCGTCGAAATGGTCCTGCACGCATTGCAGGAAGCGGCGACGCCGGGAATGCCCTGACGATAACGGCAGGACCGTCATCGCAGCCGCGCCTTCGACAAGGGCCCGGGTCTCCGCCTCCACGGATGGAGACGGCCCGGAACCGCTCATCTTGGCGAAGCGCCCGTTTCTCCCGACCCCAGAAGCTCCTTGGCGAGCTTGAGAGCCGCCGCCCCGTCGTCGGCGAACAGGAACCTGATCCCCATGGCCGATGAAAAACCCTCGATCGCCCTCCGGATCGGCAGCGCCAGTCCGGACGCCCGGCCGATCAGGATCATGCCGGCGCAGAGGCGCACCATCTCGCTCTTGTAGGCCTTGAGCATCCTGGCGCGTTCTTTGCGGTCTTCCGGCGTGCTTTCAGCCAGATCGGACGGCCGCGGCGCCCTCTCCGCGATCAGGACGAAGCGTTCCCCGCGCGAAAACAACTGGAGCAGCAATGCGCGCTCGGCCGCATCGTTGTGTTCGTCGCCATGATCGTGATCCCGCATCCAGACGATCGGGAAACTGTCTGCATCAAGTCGCATGAGGCCTCCAATTTAACATTGTTAAGTTACTTAACATCGTTAAATTGCCCTCACAAGGAGGATTCGCCATGAACCTGGACCGACAACGTATTGTCGACGCGGCCCTGGACCTGCTGGACAGGACGGGTATCGAGGGCCTGACGATGCGCAAGCTCGCCGATGCACTCGACGTGCAGGCCCCGGCCCTCTACTGGCACTTCCCCGGCAAGCAGGCGCTGCTGGACGAGATGGCCGAAGCCTTGGTGGCCGGCATTCCGGAAAGGATCGTCGTTTCGGACGACTGCCGGGAGGTGATGGTGGAGATCGCCACCGAGATACGCCTCGCACTTCTGTCGAGACGGGATGGCGCACGCGTTTTCGCGGGCACGTTCGTGGCCCGCCCGAACGTGCTGCAGGTGGCGGAGATTGCGCTTGCGGCGCTCTCACGCGCCGGGTTCGACACCAGGATCGCGACGTGCGCGATCGCCTCGCTTTTCTATTTCGTGCTGGGCTTCGTCATCGAGGAACAGGCGCTCGTCGAACAGTCGCGCAGCACAGGCGGCACGCACCCGCTTGCCGAGAAGTTCAAGGCGTTTTCGCCCGAGGACTACCCTCACCTGGCCGCCGCCCTTCCCGACCTGCTGGAAAGCGACCAGAATGCGCGCTTCGTCTTTGGCGTCGGGCTCATTCTGAGGGGGCTGTTTTACGAAGGCAGGCGCGGTTCCTGAGGACGGCCCGGTACCGTCCTCGGATCGCCTGATCCACCGGTCGCTCCCTTCGAGCCGCTTCCGGATCGCCGTCGACCGGCCAGACCGCAATCCCAGACCGCAACCATCGTCAGAAGACGATCGTCCGGCCCTGATCGCTCGCCTGCGCCTTCGAATAGGTAACCACATGCGCGGTATGGCCGTCGCGGTTGACGAGCCGGATTTCGCCGCCCTTGTTGGAAAGCTGGATCGAGTTGCGGGGAAGCAGGATCGTCGTGGCGACGCCCGGAGCAAGCGTGACGTCGTTGACGGCGAAGCGACGCTTCGTCTTGTCGACGAGGAACCAGCCCTCTAGGGACTGCGGCGCGGCGCCGGTATTGATGAGGGTGACGGTTTCCTTGTCCTCGTCGGTTCCCTCCGGATTGACCAGGGCGGCAAGGATGCGGATCGGGCTCTGGACCGCCGGTTCCTGCGGCTGCTCCGGCTGCCGGGGGATCACCACGGGGCCTTCCGCGCCGCCGCGCCCCGCAGGGCCGAGAAAGACGGGATAGAAGGTCCGGATATGCTGGTCGTTGGCGCTGCGGAAAACCTTCAAATCGTAGCGCGCGCCGTTGATGACCGCCTCCTTCGGCGCGCGGGCGCCGAGATGCGCCCGCACCGATCCGATGGCCATCAGCCCTTCGACGCTGCAGCCGACGAAGAAGCCGCCCACCGGCTTGGTCAGCGGCCGGACGATCTCTTTCGGGTCGTCGCCGGCCGACCATCGGGAATAGTCCGGCGCATGCCATTTGTAGGAGATCGTCACCGACTCCGGAAAATTCTCCTGTCCATTCTCGTAGAGCCCTCGCACATAGGCGATGCGGTCGTCCGCAAAACCCGGGAAATTATCGCGATCGTAGGTCGTGGCGAGCCCGTCATCCAGGTAGTACTTGTACCAGAAGTGATAGCCCTGAACCTTCGGCCCTTCCTGCTCGCCGACGAAGACATGTTCGAAACCGGTGAGCGCCGGATCGCCGCCCTGGGAAAAGGTGCGGAACCAGTGCTCCAGCAGAACCCCGTACCAGCGGTCGCGGGAGATCACCGTGCCGCTGGCATTGGCGACATATTCCCGCGCCACCTGCATGGGCGGCGTGTCGATGACCGCGGCAAGAAGATCGTGGACTTCCTGGCGCTCCTGCGGCGTCTCGACCTCCTGCTCCTGCTCGTCGAGGGCATAATTGTCGAAAAGCTTCAGCACGCGGTCGTAGGTCAGGCGCTTTGCATCGGGGATGACCACCTTGTCGAGAACGCGGGTCTCCTCCTCGGCGCCAACCGTGTTCGCCACCGAGACATATCCCCTCGCCTCGTCGCCCTGCTGGCCTGAAAGGATGGGCTGCACGCCATTGGCGGCCTGATCGGCGTCCCATATCTGCTGATAGATGTCCATTGATCCCTCCCGCTGCACACAAGATGACGATTGATTACCCCATGGCTGTAACGCCTGTTTGACAGATCAACCAGAACTGGAATGTCCGCCCGGACCGTCTTCGGAACCCCGGATCGCTTCATTTCCCTGTCCGCCTTACCCGGCTAGAATGGACCGGATGGAATCGGAGACAGCCATGACCGCCAGACTAGAAATGCTGATCGACCAAGGCACCGGGCGCGAGCCTGCCGATATCGTGCTGAAGGGCGGGACCTTCTTCGACCTCGTCACCGGCGAACTCGTGGCCTCCGACATCGCCATCTGCGGGGACCGGATCGTCGGCACCTGCGGTGCCTACGGGGGCAGGACCGAAATCGACATCTCGGGAAAGATCGTCGTGCCGGGCTTCATCGACACGCACCTCCACATCGAGAGCTCGCTGGTGACGCCGCATGAATTCGACCGCTGCGTGCTTCCCTACGGCGTCACGACAGCGATCTGCGATCCGCACGAGATCGCCAATGTCGTCGGCGCGGAAGGCATCAGGTTCTTCCTGGATTCCGCCCTCGAAACCATCATGGACATCCGCGTCCAGCTCTCCTCCTGCGTGCCGGCGACGCATCTGGAAACGGCGGGCGCCGAACTGCCCATCGAGAAGCTGCTCCCCTTCCGCGACCATCCCAAGGTCATCGGACTTGCGGAATTCATGAATTTCCCGGGCGTCATCCACAAGGACCCGGTCTGCCTCGCCAAGCTCGACGCCTTTTATGGCGACCATATCGACGGCCACGCGCCGCTGCTGCGCGGCAACGACCTGAACGGCTATCTTTCGGCCGGCATCCGCACCGAGCACGAATGCACCACCGCCGCGGAGGCGCTCGAGAAGATCCGCAAGGGCATGCATATCCTTGTGCGCGAAGGCTCCGTTTCCAAGGACCTGCAGGCCCTGATGCCGATCATCACCGAGCGGCTGTCGCCCTATCTCGCGCTCTGCACCGACGACCGCAACCCGCTCGACATCGCCGAACAGGGCCATCTCGACTACATGATCCGCACCGCGATCGCCCATGGCGTCGAGCCGCTTGCCGTCTACCGGGCCGCATCGATCTCGGCCGCGCGCGCCTTCGGGCTTCGCGACCGCGGCCTCGTGGCTCCCGGCTGGCGGGCCGATCTCGCCGTCATCGACAGCCTCGAAAACTGCAAGGCGCAGATCGTCTTTTCCGCCGGCCGCCGCGTCTCCGACGAGCTGTTCGCCACCCGCGGGCCGGTCGCGCCCGTGGGCCTCGACAGCGTCAAGGCAAGGAGGGTGGAGGCGGCCCATTTCGTGGTGCCGGCCACGGAGGCCGAAACGCCGGTCATCGGCGTGATGCCCGGCAAGATCATCACCGAACATCGCCGCTACCGTCTTCCCTCCTCCGGCAACAAGGCAAGCGTCGATCTCGACCGCGACATCATCAAGGTCGCCGTCATCGAACGGCATGGAAAGAACGGCAACCATGCCAACGGGTTCGTGCAGGGCTTCGGGCTGAGGAAAGGCGCGATCGCCTCGACCGTCGGGCATGACAGCCACAATATCTGCGTCGTCGGCGTCGACGAGGACGACATGGCGCGCGCCGCCAACCGCCTGGGCGAAATCCACGGCGGCTTCGTGGTGGTGGAGGACGGACGGGTGACCGGCGAGATCGCCCTGCCCGTCGCGGGCCTCATGAGCCTCGAGCCCTATGAGACGGTGCGCGACACGCTGCACCACCTGAGGAAAGCCGCCTATGCGCTAGGAACGCAACTCGAAGAACCCTTCCTCCAGGTCGCCTTCCTGCCCCTGCCGGTCATCCCCCACCTGAAGATTTCCGACCGGGGCATGGTGGACGTGGATCGGTTTGCGTTGATCTGAACGTAGTTTTGCAAAATGCCGTGAGGACGAATATCCTCTCCCTGAAAGAGGCGCATCCGATGACAAAACTTGAGCAGATCGAAAAATCCGTATCCGAACTCAATGCGAAGGAACTCGAAGCATTCTCGGCATGGTTCGAGGAATTCCAAGCAGAACGCTGGGACCGGCAGATCGAAAGCAAGGATGCGGCCGGCAAGCTCGATGCGCTCGCCGACAAGGCTCTGGCCGAATTCCGTGCTGGAAAGACGCGACCGCTTTGAAACATCATGCGGCGACGTCATTCTGGGAAGCATATAACCGCCTTCCCCGACAGATTCAGAAACTGGCAGACGAGAATTTCGAACTGATCAAACAAGACCCGAAACATCCTTCCCTCCATTTCAAACGCATCGGCCGGTTCTGGTCGGCACGCGTCGGAAAATCCTGGCGGGCGCTGGCCATTCAGGATGGGGAGGACTTCGTCTGGTTCTGGATCGGCTCGCATGCCGATTATGACAAACTGATCGGCTAAGTCGTTCACACCCTCGCGCAGAACGCATCCAGAGCGTCGAGTTTCACCACGCCCCTGTCGAGACGCGAGACGAAACCCGGCAGGGATACCGGCAATACGTCGCCAAGCCGTTTCGGCAGGGTGAAATCCTGCGCCTCGCGGGTCAGGTTGAAGACGAAAAGCAGCTTTTCACCGCCCTTCTCCCGCACGAACGCAAGCAGGTCCTGGTTCGTATCGAGGAAGGTCATGTCACCGTCGATCAGCGGCGGATGCGCCTTGCGGAAGGCAAGCGTCGCCCGGTAGTGGTTGAGCACGGAATCCGCCAAGGCCTCCTGCGCGTCGACGGCGCGGGCGGCATGTTCGCGCGGCACCGGCAGCCAGGTCTTCGCCCCCTCCGTGAACCCCGCGTGCGGAGCCTTCGCCTCCCACACCATCGGCGTGCGGCATCCGTCGCGCCCCTTGAACGCCGGCCAGAAGCGGATGCCGTAGGGATCGCGCAGGTCCTCGAAGGCGAGCTCCGCTTCCGTCAGTCCCAGTTCCTCGCCCTGATAGAGGCAGATCGAGCCGCGCAGCACGGCGATCAGCGTGATCGACAGCTTCGCGACGCGATCCTGCTCCTGCGGGTCGTCGATGAAGCGCGTGACGTGCCGCACCACGTCGTGGTTGGAAAAGGCCCAGCAGACCCAGCCGTTGGTGACCGTGTCCTGCACGGTGGTCATCACCTTGCGGATATAGGCGGCGTGGAACGCGGGGCCGAGCAGGTCGAACGTGTAGCACATGTGCAGCTTGTCGTTGCCGCTCGTGTAGATCGCCAGCGTCGTCAGCGAGCGTGGCCCGTCGCCCACCTCGCCCACGGTCGTCCGCCCGCCATAGCCGTCGAGCAGCGTCCTCAGCCGCTTCAGGAACTCGATATTCTCCGGCTGGCTCTTGTCGTAGAGATGGTTCTGCATGGAATAAGGATTGGTGTCCGTCTCCATGCCTGCCCCCTCCGTGTCGTACACCATCGGCGGGTTGTTCCTGAGTTCCTTGTCGTGGAAATAGTAGTTCACGGTGTCGAGGCGGAAACCGTCGATGCCCCGGTCCAGCCAGAACCTGACCGTGTCCAGCACGGCCTGCTGGACCTCCGGATTGTGGAAGTTGAGATCCGGCTGGGCGATCAGGAAGTTGTGCATGTAATATTGCTTGCGCACGCCGTCCCATTCCCAGCCCGGCCCGCCGAAGATGGAAAGCCAGTTGTTCGGCGCCGTGCCGTCCGGCTTCGGATCGGCCCAGACATACCAGTCGGCCTTCGGATTGGTGCGGCTGGAGCGGCTTTCCACGAACCACGGATGCCGGTCGGACGTGTGGGAGATCACCTGGTCGATGATCACCTTCAGCCCGAGCCGGTGGGCCTCGGCCATCATCTCGTCGAAATCGGCGAGCGTCCCGAACATCGGGTCCACATTGCAATAGTCGGAGACGTCGTAGCCCATGTCGGCCATGGGCGAGGTGAAGAAGGGCGACAGCCAGATCGCATCGACGCCGAGCGAGGCGACATATGCAAGCCGGGCGGTAATCCCCTTGATGTCGCCCAGCCCGTCGCCGGTCGTATCCTGGAAGGAGCGCGGATAGATCTGGTAGATCACCGCGCCGCGCCACCAGTTTGCGTCGACTGTCCTTGCCGCTTCCGTCGCCATGCCTCGACTCTCCTTCCCTTCCTTTGTTCCAGCCAACCTAGTGTGAAGGCTGCAAAAGACAACGCAAAAGCAAGCGTCCGCTCCGCTCTTGCCACCATCGCCACTTCGGCCTATGCGACTTGGTCAAAATAGCGGAGGACGCAAAATGGGCGGACGGCTTCTTTCGATCGGGGAATGCATGGTGGAACTGTCGCAGGCGGGCGAGGGCCTGCTGCGCAAGGGTTTCGCCGGCGACACGTTCAACACCGCCTGGTACGCGCGCGCATGCCTGCCGGCCGAATGGTCGGTCGATTATTTCACCGCGCTCGGCGACGATCCGCTTTCGTCCGAAATGCTGACCTTCATGAAGGAGGCCGGCATCGGCACCGGCTTCATCCGCCGCATCGAGAAAAGCACGCCCGGTCTCTACCTCATCACGTTGAAGAACGGCGAGCGCACCTTCAGCTACTGGCGCGACACGGCTGCCGCGAAAAAGCTCGCCAACGACGCGGGCCACCTGAGAGACGCGATCGAAACGGCCGACATCGTCTATTTCTCCGGCATCACGCTCGGCATCCTCGCGCCGGAAGCGGTCGAAACGCTGCTTTCCGAACTGCGCCGCGCGAAAGCGGCCGGCGGGACGGTCGCCTTCGATCCGAACATCCGCCCGCGCCTGTGGCCGGACAGGGACTATATGCTCGGCACGATCGAGGCCGGCGCCCGCGCCGCCAATCTCGTGCTGCCGAGCTTCGATGACGAGGCCACCCATTTCGGCGATGCGACGGTCGCCGGCACGATCGCCCGCTACCATGCCCTCGGCGTCGAGAACGTCGTCGTGAAGAACGGCGAGGACGGTGCGACATTGAGCTTCGGAGGCGGCGAGCCGGTTCATGTCCCGGCCGTCCGGACGGCGCGGCTTGTCGATACGACGAGCGCCGGCGACAGTTTCAATGGCGCCTTCCTCTCCCGGCTGGTTCGCGGCGCCGCGCCGCAGGAAGCCGCAGCCTATGGCGCCGCCGTCGCCGCCGTCGTCATCGGCCACCACGGAGCCCTCATCAGCCCCGCCCTTCTGCCGGGATGAGGAACGGTTCAGGAGCGTCGCGGCGCCGATCCGGTAACCGGTTGCGACGACGAACGCCTGAAGCACAGGCGAAGAACCAGGCCCTTCCCTGACCTTGTTGGCACCGGCCGAGCCGTAGAGATCCCGCCGGACGGCATGCCGTTCAACCGGCCCCGGCAAGGTCCTTCATCCTCCTGTAACAATCCTTTACGATAGAGGGCCGAAAACGCTCCGTGGCGGCCGAGTCGCGCACGGACCGGCAACCGGGCTGGGCCTTTCATGACCAGAATCACCATCGTGACGGATGCCTGGTATCCTCAGGTGAACGGCGTCGTTCGTTCCATCGAGAACACCAACCGGGAACTTGCCCGGATGGGTGTCGACGTCGTGATGGTCACGCCCCAGGACTTCACCAACGTCCCCTGTCCCACCTATCCGGAAATCCGTCTCTCGGTTGCCACCTACGGCCAGGTTGCCGGCGCGATCGAAGCCTCGCAGCCGACCGCCGTCCACATCGCCACCGAAGGACCGCTCGGGCTGCTCGCCCGCCGCTGGTGCCTCAAGAACCGGGTGCCCTTCTCGACCAGCTATCACACCCGCTTTCCCGAATATGTGGCGGCGCGGTTCCCGATCCCGCTGCGCTGGCTGCATGCTTTCGTGCGCTGGTTCCACAACGCCGGCAACGGCTGCATGGTGGCGACCGCCAGCCTGGAGCGGGAACTGTCGAGGCTCGGCATCAAGAACCTGCTTCGCTGGAGCCGCGGCATAGACCAGACCGTCTTCCACCCGATGGCGCTCGACGAACGCCCGTTCGACCTGCCGCGCCCGATCTTCATGACCGTCGGCCGCATTGCCGTGGAAAAGAACCTGCCGGCCTTCCTCGACCTCGACCTGCCGGGCTCCAAGGTCGTGGTCGGCGACGGCCCCGCCCGTGCCGATCTCCAGAAACGTTACCCGAACGTGCTTTTCACCGGCATGAAGACCGGCGAGGACCTTGCCCATGCCTATGCGCAAGCCGATGTCTTCGTCTTCCCGTCGAAGACCGATACGTTCGGCAACACGATCCTGGAGGCGCTGGCGAGCGGCGTGCCGGTCGCGGCCTACCCGGTCACCGGTCCGATCGACATCATCGAGGAAGGCTCGGGCGCCGGGGCGCTCAGCGAGGACCTGCGCGAGGCCTGCCTTGCGGCGCTGAAATGCTCCCGCGAGAATGCGCGCAAGCTTGCCCGCAACTTCACCTGGGAAGCCGCCTCGAAACAGTTCTTGAACAACGTCATGATCGCTCAGGGCCGCAGGCCGCGGCTCAAAGGCCCCCCGACCGGCGCCAGACCATCAACGGCCTGAGATCATCCGGGGCCTGAGATCATCCGGCAATCATCCCGCCCGGCGGTCGCGCCACACGAAAAACGCGATGCTGCCGATTGCAAGACAGACGGATGCCATAAGGCCGGCGATGATCATGAATTTCTCCTCCCGCGCGCGGCTACTCCCGACCGCGCGCTAATGTCGCACTCGAACACGGGGAGAGGAGAAATGCAACCCCCGCGGCGGCGATCGGCCCACTGCAGCGATTGACAGGGGGTCCGCGCCCTACCGCTTTTTCTTCCGTCCCTCGAACGGGTTATCGCCGGCCTTGAAATGCACGCGGATCGGCACGCCCGGCATCTGGAAGTCGTTGCGCAGCCCGTTCACCAGGTAACGCACATAGCTTTCCGGCAATGCCTCGGGCCTCGTGCAGGATACCATGAAGGCCGGCGGGCGGGTCTTCACCTGCGTCATGTACTTGAGCTTGACGCGACGGCCGGAAACGGCCGGTGGCGGATGCTGCACCTGAACGCCGTCGAGCCAGCGGTTGAGCCTGGCGGTCGAGACGCGCTTGTTCCACACCCGGTCGGTATCGATGATGTTCTGCATCAGCTTGTCGAGCCCGTAGCCCGTCTGGCCGGAGATCGGAACGGCGCGGATGCCGCGCGCCTGCGGCAACAGCCGCTCGGTCTTTTCGCGAAGGTCCGCAAGCACCGCCTGCGGCTCCTCGACGAGATCCCACTTGTTGAAGGCGAGCACCGCCGCACGGCCCTCGCGCAGCACGAGGTCGACGATCTGCAGGTCCTGCTTCTCGAACGGGATCGTTGCGTCGAAGACGATGACGACGGTTTCGGCAAACCGGATGGCGCGCAGCGCGTCGGCGACGGAAAGCTTTTCCAGCTTCTCCTGCACCTTCGCCTTGCGGCGCATGCCCGCCGTGTCGAACATCTTGATGGTGCGGCCGCGCCAGTCCCATTCGACCGAGATGGAATCGCGCGTGATGCCGGCTTCCGGCCCGGTCAGCAGCCTGTCTTCGCCGAGGAAGCGGTTGATCAGCGTCGACTTGCCGGCATTCGGGCGGCCGACGATCGCGACCCTGAGCGGCTTCGTCTCGTCATAGGCCGGCTCGACCTCTTCCTCTTCCGCCTCGCCCCCGGCGCTGGCGGCGGGGGCCGGCACGTCGATATCCGTCTCCGCTTCCTCATCCGGCTCCGGAAAGGCCCTCTCCTCGCCGATCGCCTCGACGATCGCATCGCGCAGATCCAGCATGCCCTCGCCGTGTTCGGCGGAGATCGGCACCGGCTCGCCGAGCCCCAACGTGAAGGCGTCGTAAAAGCCGGCGTCGGAGCCGCGTGCCTCCGACTTGTTGGCGACCAGCACCACCGGCTTGCCGCTGCGGCGCAGGAGTTCCCCGAAAGTCTTGTCGAGCGGGGTTAGGCCGGACTTGGCATCGACCACGAAAAGCGTCAGATCGGCGTCGTCGATCGCCGCTTCCGTCTGCGCCCGCATGCGGCCTTCAAGCGTATCGGGACCCGCCTCTTCGAGGCCGGCGGTATCGATGATGCGGAATTTCAGGTCCACGAGCTTCGCGTCGCCCGGCCGGCGGTCGCGCGTCACGCCCGGCGTGTCGTCGACGAGCGCCAGCTTCTTTCCGACCAGACGGTTGAAAAGCGTGGACTTGCCGACATTCGGGCGTCCGACGATGGCGACGGTGAAGCTCATTTGGTTTCCTTAAGATCCGGATCGGCAGGGCGTCAGGACGCCTTGCCGGAGGCGGCGATGTTGTCGAGCATGATCTGGGCGCGGTTGGCGATGTTGCGGGGCGCAGACGCATCGTTGGCGATCTGCTGGAACCATTCCTTGGCCTTCTTCATGTCGCCGACCTTGTAGGCGGCAAGGCCCAGCGCCTCGCGGGCGGAACTTGCAAGCGGATTGCCGGGATTGGCGACGGCCTGCACTTCCGCCGCGACCTGCTCATAGGTGCCGGTGTCGATCAAAAGCCATGCGGCGCGCATCTTCGCAAGATCGCGCATGGCCTGCGGCGCATGGCCATCCTTGCCCACGGCCGAGAAGGAGGCGATGGCGCCCGCCATGTCACCTTTCGCCTGCTGCAGGGAAGCGGCGCGCATCCTGGCGAGCACCGGATAGGAGCCGGTGCCGTCCTTCTCCAAGGCCTCGAAAGCGGCAAGCGCATCGTCCGGCTTGTCCTGCGAGGCAAGCTGCAACGCCGCCAGGAACTTGTCGCCGGATTGCGAGGAGCTGCGCGTATCCCACCACTCGTAGCTTTCCTTGGCGATGGCGCCGCCGACGATCAGCACCACGATCGCAATCACCGCCGGCCGGAAGCGTTTCCACGCATACTTCACCTGATCGGAGCGAAGTTCCTCGTTCACCTCGCGGATAAAACTGTCGTCGTCGTGCTGCGCCATCAAAGTCTCCGGCCATGCGGCCTCAATCTCAAGAAGAAAGCGCCTTCTAGCCTATTTTCCCTGATATGTAAGGTCCTTTGAACGCGTCACGCAAAAGTGGCCACCGGTTTTGCGAAATCGCCTCGAAGCGCAAAAAAGGTGAGGCACCGAAAGACATCCTTCAAAAGATGCACATCGGCGATAAACCGGGGGAGCTTGTCAACGGCTTCCGGTTACCCGACCGGGTTTTGCCCGGCCCGTTCAAAGCTTCGCCTCATTCCGCCGTCATGAAGCGGCCTTCCTTCGCGTGAATCAGGTTCCGTTGATGCGTTTTTCCGTTGTTCCCTTCGCCCTCTGTCTTTCCCTGAGCCCTCTGGCCACCCATGCGGCGGAAAGGCCGAAGCAGCTGGTGATGATCTCCTTCGACGGGGCCGGCGCCAACGCGCTCTGGCAGCGCAGCCGCGATCTCGCACGACGCGCCGGCGCGCATTTCACCTATTTCCTGTCCTGCACGCTGGTGATCGAGCGGGCCAACGCGAAGAGTTACCAGGGACCGCGCCAGAAGGCCGGGCGATCCAATATCGGTTTCGCCCAGACTGCTGAGGAAGCGCGCGCGAGGCTGGGGCATGTCTGGCAGGCGCATCTCGAAGGCCATGACATATCGAGCCACACCTGCGGCCATTTCGATGGCAAGGACTGGACGGCGGACGACTGGATCGCCGAGTTCACGACCTTTCACGATGTGCTGACCAACGCCTGGAAGACGCTGGACGCCGCGTCGGAGCAACCGGCGGGCTGGAAGGATTTCGTCGCAAACGACATCCGCGGTTTCCGCGCGCCCTATTTCTCCACGAGCCCCGGCATGACCGAAGCCGAGAAGAAGGCCGGCTTCCGGTACGACGCGAGCCTCGTCACCAAGGGGCCGGCGATGCCGGAGGAGAAGGACGGGCTCATCCGCTTCGGCCTGCCGCTCATTCCGGAAGGCCCGTCGAACCGGCCGATCATCGCCATGGACTACAACCTTTTCGTCCGCCATTCCGGCGGCTTCGACAATCCGAGCGGTTCGGCGGAATTCGAGGAGCGCGCCTATGCCGCGTTCAGGTCCGCCTTCGACCGGCAATACCAGGGCGGCCGCATCCCGCTCCAGATCGGCCTGCATTTCGTCGAGATGAATGGCGGCGCCTACTGGCGGGCCATGGAGCGGCTGGTGACGGAAGTCTGCGGAAAGGAGGACGTCGCCTGCGTCAGCTATTCGCAAGCCATCCAAATGCTGAAGGAGCGGGAGAAGCCGAAAGAAACGTCGGGGCTGTAATCTACCCGGCCTGGCGGCGGGGCGGGGATGAATTCACCTGTTCCAAAAGATTCTCGCTCCGCTTCCCAACCACTTGAGCGCTTTCTTTCCCCGTCTCGTCCCCGCTTTGCGGATCTCGCCCATAATCGTGGCCGTCATCGGATGGGAAACCGGGTTCTAGAACCGGCCTCCTCATCTGGCTCGAAAGGCCCGGTTTCCGGTGATGGCCGATGGAACGCAAGGAAGGCCTGACTATACCTTCCGAAACAGCTCTAGGCGGCCGGGGCAGGCGGAAAGCCTGAATACCCCAATACCATTGAAATGCCCGCCTGCCCCCTTCCCAAGGCATCGGCCCGAAAATCGGCATCGATTTCGGGATGCACGATGCGCATTCAACGCAAAACCGCGCCGGAGTGACATCCGGCGCGGCCAAAAGTGCTGCTCTTCAAAGAGGATCAGTACGGCCGGTCGGCCGCAAGCTCGCCGCCTTTCGCTTCCCTCTCCAGATAGTGCCGGTCGATCTCCGGAAGCGGCTGGTCATCGATGGCCGCTTCGAAGGCGACGAGGCGTTTGTGGATCGACAGCAGTTCGATGATCGTCGACCAGTAGTTGACCAGATACTGGAAAGAGTTGCTGACCTCGCCGAAGGCGGTGGCGATCTGCTGCCAGATGCCCATGGTGATCCGCCCTGCCACGAAAGTCGGGATCAGGATGAAGTTCAGGAAGATCGCATCGATCTGCCCATAGGTATACCGTGCGATGTTGAAATACGTGTAGTGCCAGTACATGCGGAAATAATTGCGCCGTACGTTGGTGAAAAGCTCGCGGACCGTAACCGGGCTGGCGCGGTCCTCATGGTCCTCGCCATAGACGAGTTCCTTGCGATACGCGGCCTCCACTCGCTGGTTGCGGAAATTCAGCCCGGGCAGCTTGATGCCGGCAAGCGCCAGCAGCGCCGTCCCGAACAGGGACCAGGCGATCGCCAGCCAGAACAGGGCATGCGGGATCGCGCCGATGAGCGGCAGATCGCCCACATGCTCCGACATACGGAAAAGCAGCGGCAGGAACACGACCAGCGTCATGACCGAATTGATGAGGGTGACGCCCAGCCCTTCCAGGATGTTGGCGAAGCGCATCGTGTCTTCCTGCACACGCTGCGAGGCCCCTTCGATGTGCCGCAGCTTGTCCCATTTCGACATGTAATAATCGTTCATCGCCGTGCGCCAACGGAAGACGTAGTGGTTGGTGAAGAATGCCGTGATGACGTTCATCGCGACACCCACCATGCCGATCTCGAGGAAGCGGAGCTGGTAGTCGTAGAACTGCCCGGCGGTGATGCCCGGCTGCTTCGCAAGGGCGGCCTGCAGCAGGTCGAAGAACGGCCCCCGCCAGTTGTTGAGGGCCACCGACACCTGCACCGCGAAATAGGCGATGAAGATGATGAAAGCCGAACCCCAGATCGACCAGTTGGCCCAGGGATGGTCCCTTTCGGCCAGCTTCCACGCGATACCGAAAATCAGTACGAAGATCGTGAAGTAGAGATAGAACCAGAGATTGTCCGGCGTGAAGAAGAAGGCAAGGCCGACGGGCGCCTGCTCTCCGGGTGCAAGCGGCGGAAGCCCGATGGCCGCCCCGATCTGCGGCCCGACTGTATACCAGACGGCGATACATATGACCGTCCAGATAGCAGCAGAGATGAAGAACAGTTTCGGCCGGGGAAAGAAGGAATGGAACACGGAGCTTGGGCTTTCCTGAGTTCGAGAGCTCTGAAGGTCGGGAACGACTGTAGAGCGCGAAACTAAGGCAGTTCCAAGAATGCGGCAATGGCCGCACGTCATCGTTACACGATTGTAACCATGGGATTTTTCAAGCGGGCCGGCGGGCGACCGGCAGGGCGAGCAGCATGCAGGCGACAAGAACTGCCGCGGCAAGCAGCGTCGGGGCCACGAAACTGCCGCTGCGTTCCGCCACCCAGCCCCCCGCCAGCGGGCCGATGATCTGGCCGGCGCCGAATGCCGCCGTCATGACGGCGAGCGCCCGGCGCGGGCTTTCCGGCGAAAGCGCCCTGGCGATCTGCAGCCCGTAGGCCGTGACGACCATGAAGGTCGCGCCGAGCAGCAATCCGCCGCCAAGCGCGCCTGCGGTGGGCGGCAGCGCGACCGAGCCGAGCACGCCGACCGCCTGCAGCCCGAGCGCGGCGGCATAGGCCTTGCCGAGCCCGAACCTCCTGACGACCGGCCGCCAGAGGACGAGCGAGACGGCCGCCGCCGTTCCCGTCACGAACCAGGCCAGGAATTCGACGACCGGTCCGGCGTCCCCCATCCGCGCGATGGCGACGAGAAAGGTCGCGGTGATCACATAACCGAAACCGAAGAGCCCGTAGGACGCGGTCAGCAGCACGAGCGGCATGCGCCATTCCAGCGGAGGCTCCACGACGGCGCTCTTGCCGAAGGTCGGCCGCGGCAGCAGCAAGGCGGCGATGGCCAGCACGACGAACACGACCGCCGCCCCCGCGATCCAGTTCAGCCGCCAGCTATCGGCCCAGCCGGACGAACTGGCGCCCGCCATCGTGTTGACGGCAAACACCAGCGCCGAGGAAAGCGCGATCCCCGCTCCCACCCCGCCGAAATGCAGCACGTTCACATTGTCGCGTCCGACGGCATAGGGCAGCACGATCGACGAAGCGAAGATCATGGCAAGCGCGCTCGCCGCACCCGCGAGGAAACGGATGGCGATGAAAGCGGGAACGGAGGTCGTCGCGGCCATGCCGGCCAGCAGGATCGCGGTCGCGAGCAGGCCGGCAAGCACCACCCGCCGCTCGCGCCCCGCGGCCCAGCCATAGGCCGACAGGATGGCGCCTGCGAGATAACCGGCGAAATTGCCGGCCGCGATGAGGCCCGCATCGGCCGCCGAAAGCGGGATGCCGCTCATCATGCCCGGCAGGATCGGGGTGTAGACGAAACGCCCGAACCCCATGGCGGCCGCCATGGCGACGGCGCCGGCGAAACCGACCAGCAGGGGACGGCTGGAATAGCCGGTGTTGACCTGGAGCATGCGCCGGTTATGGCAGCCCCATCGGGCCGCGGCAAATGAGGAATTGTCATCGCAGCGATCAATGCCGCTGATGGACAAATCGCAATCACGCAGGTGCCGCGACGATTTGATGCGGCGCAATACGACTTTCGTCTTGTTGCCGTCACGAATGAGGATCACTCTTCGCCGGTCGTCATGTAGGCACGGCGGAGGATGGAAGATGGAAAGCGACCTGACCGTATCGGAAGTGCTTGCCGATCCCCTGATCGCGCAGCTGCGCAGGGCAGATCACATCGGTTACGCCGCCTTCGCCCAGTTCCTGGAAAGCGCCGCCCGCGTCCATACGCGCCAGCTTCTTTCGCATCTCGACAAGGAACGCGTGGATACCTTCTATCGCCAGGCGGAAATTGCCGGGCAGAGGAGCAGGCTGAGCTGATTTTCGCTCTTCGCAGGATGCCGTCGGATATCTGCGATCCGCCAGACCGCTTTATGCCGCCAGCGTGAGGATGACCGGGCCGTTGCGCGTCGCCACCACCGTATGCTCGTACTGCACCGTCGGCGCCTGCGGATCGCTGTAAAGCGTCCAGACATCTCCGTTGCCTCCGTCCTCGGCCCAGTTCGCGCCGAGCGACAGGAACGGCTCGACGGTGAAGACCAGCCCCTCCTGCATGACCCGTTTCTCGCCGGAATCCGGCCAGGTCGGCACTTCCTTCGGCTCCTCGTGCAGGGAGCGGCCGATGCCGTGGCTCGAAAGATTGGTGATCAGCGTATAGCGGTTCTTTTTCGCGAACGCGCCGATCGCGTTGCCGATGCCTGCGATCGGCCTGCCGGCCTTGACCTGCTGCAATCCGGTCCACATCGCCCGGCGGCCGTCGCGGCAGAGCTTTTCGATCTCGCGCGTCACCGGCGGCACGGCATAGGACGCGCCCGTATCCCCGAAGAATCCGTCTTTTACGGCCGAAACGTCGATATTGACGAGATCGCCCGCCTGGATCACCCGGTCTCCGGGAATGCCGTGGGCCACTTCCTCGTTGACGCTGATGCAGGTCGCCGCCGGAAACTGGTAGCAGGTTTCGGGAGCCGACTGGGCGCCGGCATCCTCCAGGATCTTGCGGCCGATGTCGTCGAGCTCGCGGGTCGTGATGCCGGGCTCCAGTGCCCTGGCCATCGCCTCCATCGCCTGCGCGCAAAGCCGGCCGATTTCCTTCAGCTTCGACAGCTCGTGTTCGGTGGAGATAACCATGATCGTGCCTTGCGTCCCATTTCGTCAGGCCGCCGGTTTCGCGCCATCGACCGGGCCCGTCAATTCTTTTCTGAAGACCCCCAGTTCTTTTCTGACCATGGGAGCGACTTTCGTGCCGTAGAGCTCGATGCCGCGCATGATCCGGTCGTGCGGCATGGGGCCGATCGCCATCTGCAGCAGGAAACGGTCCATGCCGAACACCTTGTGCGCGGCGACGATCTTTTCCGCGACCAGTTCCGGCTCGCCGACGAAGAGGTTGCCGAGCGCCCCGCGGGCCTGGTCGAAATGCGCCCGGCTGGTCGGACCCCAGCCACGCTCGCGGCCGATGCGGTTCATCACCTCCGCCTGCGGGCCGTAGAAGGTGTCGGCCGCCGCTTCCGTCGTGTCGGCGATGAAACCATGCACGTTGATGCTGGTCTTCAGCGCCGCCGGATCGTGGCCCGCCCGGCGCGCAGCCTCGCGGTAGAGGTTGAAGAAGGGTGCGAAGCGCGGATATTCGCCGCCGATGATGGCGACCGCCAGCGGCAGCCCGTAGGCCCCTGCCCGGGCCACCGACTGCGGCGTCCCGCCGACGGCGATCCAGACCGGCAGCGGGTTCTGCAGCGGGCGGGGATAGACGCCTCGGCCATGGATCGGCGGGCGCATCTGGCCCTCCCAGGTGATGGTCTCGCCATCGCGGATCGCCAGAAGCAGATCGAGCTTTTCCTCGAAAAGCTGGTCGTAATCGCCGAGATCGTAACCGAAAAGCGGGAAGGATTCGATGAAGGAGCCGCGCCCGGCCATGATCTCCGCCCGGCCGCCGGAGATGAGGTCGACGGTCGCAAACTGCTGGAAGACGCGCACGGGATCGTCGGAGGAGAGCACCGAGACGGCGCTCGTCAAGCGGATGTTCTTCGTGCGCCCGGCCGCGGCGGCGAGCACCGTCGAGGGCGAGGAGATGACGTAGTCCGGACGGTGATGCTCGCCGAGTCCGAAGACGTCGAGCCCCACCTGGTCGGCAAGCTCGATTTCCTCCAGAAGGTTCCTGACCCGGCGCGCGCCTTCCGCCCCTTTGTCAAGCGCTGCGGCGTCTACGTCGCCAAAGGTATGAAGCCCGAGTTCCATCGTGAAAGATCCATTCGTTGATACCCGTCAGATAGGTATCGGGCACGGTTTGCACAAACGCTATTCTTTCGAAGCCTTTGTTCGATGAATTGGATGGGTTGGGGGAAAAACCGTCAGGCGGCCCGATCGTCAGGCCGCCCGATTGTGCGACGACAGCGTTTCGATCGCGACCTTCAGGTCGTCGATCAGGAACGGCTTGGTGATCACGGGCGACCCGCCATAGGCGGGTTCTATGCCGGTGATGCCGTAGCCGGTCGCGAAGGCGAAGGGAATGCCGCGGCCGGTCAGGATGTCGGCGACCGGAAACGACTTTCGCCCATCCAGGTTCACGTCCAGGATGGCCATGTCGAAATCGGCCTTCTTCGCCAGTTCCTCGGCCTGGGACAGGCGCATGGCGAGATCGACCACCTGGTGACCGAGCTCCATGAGCATGTCCTCCATCAGCAGCGCGATGGTCATTTCGTCTTCGACCACGAGGATTCGCAGCGACATGTCATTGCCCCGCATAGACATTTTCGGGTGCGTCGATCGTGCAGACGAGACCGCCCGGCACGAATTCCATCTTCACCTCGCCGCCGATCTCGCGCGCGAGGCCGCGCTCGATCAGGACGGACCCGAAGCCACGCCGGAGCGGCGGCTCGACCTGCGGCCCGGCCGTCTCGCGCCACTCGATCCGCAGCCGTTTCGCCCCCTCCCTGTCCGCATAGGTCGACCACGACACCGATACCTTGCCCGACGAATTCGACCAGGCGCCGTATTTGAGCGCATTGGTCGCCATCTCGTGCATCGCCAGCGTCAGGGCAAGCGCCGTCTTGGGAGAAAGCTTGACGTCCTCGCCCTTGATCGCGCAGCGATGCTCCTCCGGGCAATGGGAGCGTATCGACTGCTCGATCGCCCCCCGCAACGACGCCCCAACCCACCGCTCGCCGGTCAGCAGGTCGTTGGCCTGCGCGAGGGCGACCATGCGCGCCGAAAACCGGGTCTGCGCCTCTTTCAGGTCCGCCGTGTTCCGGAACGTCTGCGTCGCGATCGCCTGGATCATGGCCAGGTTGTTCTTGACGCGGTGATTGAGCTCGTGGACCACGAGCTTCAGATGCTCCTCGTTGCGCTTGCGCTCGGTAACGTCGGATGCCGCGCCGAACCATTCGACGATCCTGCCCCTGCGATCGAAGATCGGCACCGCGCGCGACAATGTCCAGCCCACCGAACCGTCCGCCCGCCGGACGCGGTGCTCGTACTGGAAGACGCCCTTCGTGCGGACCGCCTCGTCTATGACTGCCTGGATATGCCCGATGTCTTCCGGGAAGAGGTAGAGTTCCTGCCAGGCGACGCTCGGGCTTTCGGTGTCGGGAAGGAAGCCGCGGCCGTCGAGCTGGCGCATTTCCTTCCAGTCCGGGCTCATCCGGTAGACGACGTCCGACGTCGCCGTGGTCAGCGCCCGGAACCGCTCCTCGCTCTCCCGCAGCCTGCGCTGCGCCAACACGCTTTCCGTGGTCTCCACCACGACCGCAAGCACACCCACCGGCTCGCCGCTCTCGTCGAGCACCGGGGAATAGTCGAGATTCATCCATACCGGCTCCGGCCTGCCGTGACGGATGAGCGTCAGTTCCTGGTTCTGGTAGGAGAGCACGCCTCCCGCCAGACAGATCTTCATGACGTTGTCGTTGAAATCGGCGACCTCTTCCCATCCCTCCCGCACCTTGCAGCCCAGCAGTTTCGGGTGGCGGTCGCCGGCAAAGACGGAATAGGCGTCATTGTAGATCATGATGCCGTCCCCGCCCCAGATGAGGACGATGGGAACGGGCGACAGGAGCAGCATGCCCGTCATGATCTTCAGGCTCTGGGGCCATTTCGAAATGGGTCCGAGCGGCGTCTCCGACCAATCGAACGCGCGGATGAGATTGCCCATTTCACCGGTGCCGTGAAATGGCAGATGTTCGATTTCTCCCGCCGGATGCGTGATCACGAAGAACTCCAGATGATTCCGGAAAAACGCCCGAAGCAGATAGGACCACTACCTGCAATTGTCCAACGCAAGAATATCACCAAACCATCATATTCCCTCAAGAAAATTTCAGCCGGTGTGCACGTCATCCACTGCTTGAACGGACACCCGCCGAAAATCGCGTCGGGACCGGTTGGGGCCGGGACGGATAGGGACGAGGAAAGCGGATGCCGAAGCCTGGCGGCGGGAGCTGCAAGCCGCCTCGCTTGGCGAAGGTTCCGGATCGAAGCGCGAAAACGCCCGTTTCCTCATTCCGCTCTCCTGCCAATATTGACAACGTTAAGCGCGATACAAGATTTAGGCCACAAATATAGGTCGTCTCTCTAAGGGAATGGTAAACCCTGCGGTCTATGCATATTGTCAATATTAATGGCAATTTAGGCAGTTGAAATGAACGACGGCGGCGAACGGCAAACTTCGGCGGTCCCGAACCGGCAGCCTTTGAACGACATCCTCCTCATCGAGGATTCCGTTGCGCTTTCGACGCTTCTGCAACATCGGCTGGAACGCGAAACGAGCGCCCGCGTCTTTCACTCCGCCAGCCTCGAAGACGCGCAAAGGCAGCTTGAACGGCAGAAGTTCACGCTCGCCCTGACCGGCCTCAACCTGCCTGATGCGCCGCAGGGCGAAGTCCTCGGCCTGCTCGGCCGGCACCAGGTGCCCACCATCGTCTTCACCGCGACATTCGATCCGGACATGAGCACCCGATACGCAGAGCGCAAGATCATCGACTACATCGTGAAGAACGGAGACCGGACGGTGGATACGGTAATCGGAACAGTCAATCGCATCCTGGCCAATGGTCAGTTTTCCGTGCTGGTCGTGGATGATGCCCGCACCGCCCGTTCGGGCCTCGTGGAGATACTGGAAAGGCAGAACTTCCGTGTGCTGGAAGCGCATTCCGGCCGGCAGGCGCTGGATATCCTGGCCGAGGAGCCGTCGGTCGAGCTGGTGATCACCGATTACCACATGGCCGACATGGACGGCCATGAACTGACCCGGCGCATCCGGGAAACGCGCCCTTCGGACGAGCTCAGGATCATCGGCGTGTCATCCTCGTCCGACCGCCGGCTTTCGGCAAACTTCCTCAAGGCGGGCGCATCCGACTTCATCTACCGGCCCTTCGTCCCGGAAGAACTGCAGTGCCGCATCGACAACACGGTGGAGACGCTCACCCAGATCAAGCGGCTCCGTTATCTGGCCGAACGCGACTACCTGACCGGCCTCGCCAATCGCCGCTACTTTTTCGAGAGGTTTCCGCCCCAGAAACCCGCCCCGCCGACCGATGCGGTCGCGATCCTGGACATCGATCATTTCAAGTCGATCAACGATACCCATGGACACGAGGCCGGGGACCATGTGCTGCAGGCGCTCGCGGCCATCCTCATCGAGATGACCGCCGAGGGAAGGCACCTGCCCGCCCGTCTCGGCGGCGAGGAATTCGCCATCTACATCAAGGATTGCAACGCATTCCAGGCCCATTCCCTCTGCGAGCGGATACGCCTGCATGTCGAGAAGACGGCAATACCCGTGAACGGCAAGACCATCGCGATCACGATTTCCATAGGCGTCGTCGAAATGGAGGAAGGCGAAACCTTCGGCAACCAGCTCAACGCCGCCGATCAGCTTCTCTACATGGCCAAGATGAACGGCCGCAACCGCGTCTACTCCAATCTGACGCTGCAGGAAGCCCTGCTGCCGCAGGACAACTGAGCCTTGCGCCGCGACACCGGACGCATGGCGATCCAGGGAATTCAAGGACTTGCCGCCGAAAGCGGAATCGATCCGGGAAGTCCTTCAGGCGGAAGATATGGTCCGGCGAGGCCAGAGGTCCGTTAAGGCGCCACGCTTCATCCATGATGCGCAGCGCCGGCGGGGCCGTGCCGTCTCAAAACGTCCCGGCGATCCGTTCGAGCTGGCCGGCGACGATGCCCCAGCCCTCGTGAAATCCCATCTCCTCGTGCGCCTTCTTGTCCTCTGCCGTCCAGTGGAGCGCCGTCGCCGTATATTTCGTGCGGCCGTTGCCGAGATCCTCGAATTCGACGATCGCGGTCATGAACGGCTTTTCCGACGGAACCCAGGCACTGGTATAGGCATCGGTGAAGACGAGCTTCCTGTTCGGCACGACGTCCAGGTAGATGCCGGGATTGGGGATCTTTTCACCCTCCGGCCCTTCCATCAGGATGAAGCAGGAGCCGCCGGGGCGGACGTCGAGCCTCGCCTCCGTCACCTTCCAGGGTTTCGGGCAGAACCATTCGCCCATCCGCTCCGGCGTGGTCCAGGCTCTGTAGAGTTTGTCGGCAGGCGCATCCATCTCGCGGACGAGTTGCAGCGAGTGCGTGGCGATATCAGCAATCATTTCCTGTCTCCCTTGGATTCGAAGGCATCCTGTGTGCGATGCTGTTCCAAGGACGTGCGACCCCGACGATATCCGACAGCCGCCAGGAGATTTTTCCGGAACATCGCAAAGGATGGCCCGGGGATCTAACCCTCTTCGCGGGTTTCCAGCGATGCGCCGGGCAGATAGAGCGAAATCGGCCTGATTTCGTAGACCGCCGTCGGATTGACGCGGCGCAGGTCGCGCGCCGCAGCGACCGCCGCGTCGAGCGTCGGGAAATCCACGACATAGAAGCCGAGCAACTGTTCCTTGGTCTCGGCGAAAGGACCGTCGACGACCATACCGGTGCCCGCCCCGCGCAGCGTCACCGCGCGTTGGGTCGGGCCAAGCCTTGCGGCCGGTCCGAGATGCTTCTCGCTGACGAGACGATCGTTGATCCGAAGCAACTCGTCCATCAGCGCGTCGTCCTCCTCCTTGCTCCAGGATTCGACCACTCCCTCCGCGTGATAGGCCAGTATGGCGTAATACATCGGGTTCCTCCCTCCTCAGGATGCGCGTGCCTTCATCATAAACCCGTTCGATCGGCGGCGCGCAAGCCCGCCCGATCCCGGTCTCCACCTGTTCCACCGGCCTATTCCACCGGCGCGCCGACCGCCCCGAGCTTGTCGATCTGCTGGCGGATATGGGCGCATTCGGCCGGCGAATTGGCCAGCGCGATCGCCCGGTCGAAGGCTTCGCGGGCCTGCTTGTTGCGTCCGGACTGCATCAGCAGCGCGCCGCGCACGCCGTGGAAATAGAAATAGCCGTTCAGCTTTTCCGCCAGCGGTTCGACGATCTCCAGCGCCGCCTCCGGCCCCTTGAGTTTCGAAACCGATACCGCCCGGTTGAGCGTGACGACCGGAGACGGCTGGATGCGCTCGAGCAGGCCGTAGAGCATGTTGATCTCTTCCCAGTCCGTCTCCTGCGGCGTCGCGGCGCGGGCATGCAGGGCCGAGATCGCCGCCTGCACCTGATAGGCGCCGGGCTGCCGGTGGCGGATCGCCTTGTCGAGCAGCGCGAGCGCCTCGTCGATCAGCCTGCGGTCCCACAGGCTGCGGTCCTGATCCTCGAGGAGGACGATCTGGCCTTGCCCGTCGAACCGCGCCTGCGCCCGCGAATGCTGCAGCAGCATCAGCGCCGCCAGCCCCATGATCTCCGGCTCGGACGGGAAGATGCGCAGGAGCAGCCGGGCGAGCCTGATCGCCTCTTCGCAGAAGGCGGCGTTGTCGGGATTGGTGATGCCCGCGGAATAGCCCTCGTTGAAGACGAGGTAGATCATCGCCGAGACGACGCCGAGCCGTTCCGCGCGTTCCGCGGCCCCCGGCGTCTCGAAGGGGACACCGGCCTTAGCGACGCGCGCCTTGGCGCGGGTGATGCGCTGCTCCATGGCGGCTTCGCCGACGAGGAAGGCGCGTGCGATCCGGGGCACGCTGAGCCCCGAGACGATCCTGAGCGCCAGCGCGATCTGCTGGGTCGCCGGCAGGTCCGGGTGACAGCAGATGAACATCAGCCGCAGGATGTCGTCGCGATAGTTGGAATTGTCGAGCCGGTCGGCGATATCGGTCTCCGCATCGGAAAGATCCGAGAAGGCCTCCTCCTCCGGCAGCGGATCGTTCTTCTGCCGCTTGCGGACGGCGTCGATGCCGCTGTTGCGCCCGACGAAGATCAGCCAGGCGGCGGGGTCGCGCGGCGCCCCCTTGTCCGGCCAGGTCCTGACGGCGCGCAGGCAGGCTTCCTGGAAGGCCTCCTCCGCGGTGTCGAGGTCCCGGAAATAGCGGAGCAGCGCACCGAGCGCCTGCGGCCTTGCCGCCGTCAGCGCGAGTTCGATCCACGCGATGTCTGTCGTCATGTTTTGATCTCTCCCGGATGGAAGACGTAGAAGGGCCGGATCTCGTAGGACGTGGACCCCGGATTGACCTTGGAAAGCTCCTTCGAAAAGGCGACCGCCTCTTCGAGCGTATCGACATCGACCGTGTAGAACCCGAGCAGCGCCTCCTTGGTCTCGGCGAAGGGACCATCGACGACGAGCGGTTCTTCCCTGCCCTTGCGTACGGTCGTGGCGGCGGTCGTCGGCATCAGCCGTCCCACCGGGCCGAGCCTGCCGGCCCTCGCCATCGGTTCCTGGACTGCGCGGAGCCTTCCCATGACCGCCTCCTCTTCCTCCTTGGACCAGGCAAAGACGGTTTCCTCATGGGCGTAGCAAAGGATGGCATAAAGCATGTCGATCTCCTTCTCCTGTTGAAGACGAAGGAGTAACCGGCCCGCCGACATCGCGCATCAAAAAATCTCAATGTTCCATGTCTGGCGCATTGCGCGCTGCTGGCTATAGTCGCCGCGGAACAAAACCCTTACGAGGAAATCCCATGGCTGATCTTTCTGCTTTTCCCATCACGTCCAAATGGCCCGCAAAGAACCCGGACATCCTCCAGCTCTATTCGCTGCCGACGCCGAACGGCGTGAAGGTCTCGATCATGCTGGAAGAAATCGGCCTTCCCTATGAACCGCATGCGATCAACATCGGCGTCGACGAGACCTGGACGCCGGAATTCCTGTCGCTCAATCCGAACGGCAAGATTCCGGCGATCATCGATCCCGACGGCCCGGGCGGCAAGCCGTTCGGCCTCTTCGAATCCGGCGCGATCCTCCTTTATCTCGCCGAGAAGACCGGCAAGCTCCTGCCCTCCGACCCGGCGAAGCGCTACGAGACGATCCAATGGGTCTTCTTCCAGATGGCCGGCATCGGCCCGATGTTCGGCCAGCTCGGCTTCTTCCACAAGTTCGCCGGCAAGGACATCGAGGACAAGCGCCCGCGTGACCGTTACGCCAAGGAATCGGCCCGCCTCATCCGCGTCATCGAAAGCAGGCTCGAAGGCCGCGACTGGATCATGGGCGACGAATACACGATCGCCGATATCTCGATGCTCGGCTGGGTGCGCAACCTCATCGGCTTCTACGGCGCCGGGGAGCTGGTCGAATACGACCAATTGAAGCGCGTGCCGAAATGGCTGGAACGCGGCCTCGACAGGCCCGCCGTCCAGCGCGGCCTCGACATTCCGAAACGCCCCTGAGGGACCCGGCGCAGCAGCGCCGAATTCACCGGGAAAGGAGTTTTAAGATGCCCAGGCCCACCCTCCCCATGGAAGGCGGCTGCCGCTGCGGCCAGGTCCGGCTGAGGATCAGCGCGCAACCGATCCTCACCATGGCCTGCCATTGCACCGGCTGCCAGAAGATGAGCGCCAGCGCATTCTCCTGTTCGGCGGCGATCCCGTCGAACGGGTTCGAGGTGATCGCCGGCAAACCGGTCATCGGCGGCCTGCATGGCGCCGACGCCCATCACTACCACTGCCCGCACTGCAAGAGCTGGATGTTCACGAAACCGGAGGGCATAGACTGGTTCGTCAATCTCCGCCCCACCATGCTGGACGACGTGCAGTGGTTCTCGCCCTTCATCGAGACCTACACGTCCGAAAAGCTGCCTTGGGCGACGACCACGGCCGTGCACTCCTACGAAACCTTTCCGCCCTTCGAAACCTATGAGGGGCTGATCAGGGAATTCGTGGCGCAGGGTTAGAAATTTCCTTCCGCTTCTGTCGGGATTCCCCCTCCTCATGCGTCCTGTGATCCGGTTCAGGCCGAACCGGATCACAGAGAAGGAGGGAATTTTCATGGAAACCGAAGCTGGAACGAACGGCGGCAAGGCCCCGTCGCCTGTCCGTGGAGGGCTGGTCGCCTATCTTCAGGTCGATGGCGCGATGAAAGCCGCCGAGTTCTACAGGAAGGCCTTCGGCGCCGAGACCGAATCCTTCCACCCCATCGACGACGAGGGGCGGACGATGCACGTACATCTCTATGTCAACGGCAGTTCGCTGATGCTGGGCGACGCCTATCCCGAGCATGGCTATCCGCTCGAAAAGCCGCAGGCCTTCACGATCTTCCTGCCCCTGTCGAGCGCCGACATCGATGCCTGGTGGAAACGCGCCGTCGACGCGGGGCTGGAGGTCGTCGTGGACCTGCAGGTGATGTTCTGGGGAGACCGCTACGGCCAGCTTCGCGACCCGTTCGGCGTCGCCTGGGCGATGAATGCTCCGGTGAAATGATCGAAGGCGGAAGCGGTTTTCGAAAGGCGCGATGCGAAGATTCAATATATTTTCAATAGCTTGGAACACCGCGGGCCGGAAGGGACGCACGGCGCTCCGAGCGGCCGAACACGAAGCCATCAAGCCTTTGTGACCGCGGTGATCACCGGTTTGACACAGATATTAACCTTTCGATAACCCACCGAAACTTGAATGAGGCCGTCCTGAAATGAGGCCCATCTCCCGGGCCTGTCACACTGTGGAGACACCATGAACATCAAGCCTTTCGCCCTTGGCCTTTCCCTCATCTTCGTCTCGGCTGCCTCCGCCGGCTCCCAGCCGACCCGGGTGGCGCAATTCGAGGCCTGGGGCGTCTATTCCTACGTCAACAGCGGCCAGACCACCTGCTACGCCCTTTCCGTCCCCGTGACATCGAGGCCCTCCGCCGTGGATCACGGCGACAATTTCTTTCTGATCGCGCCGCAGGGTCCGTCGGGCTACGCCCCGCAGGCCATCATGGGATATCCGATCAGGGAAGGTTCCGAAGTCCGCGTCACGGTCGGCGGCGACACATTCCGTCTTGTCCCGAAGGACAATGCCGCATGGCTGCGCGACCAGTCGCGCGAACCGGTGCTTGTCGATGCCATGCGCCGCGGAAGCGACATGACCCTCGAAGCGACCTCCCGCCGCGGCACCAGCACCTCCTACTCCTATTCCCTTCGCGGCGTCAGCGCCGCCCTCCAGGAAGTCCGCAGGTGCCGGTAAGCGTTGCCGATGCCCTCTGCCCCGCAGCGGCACCGGCCGCCGCATGACGGGCATGCGCAAGGGGCTTCAACTCTGCGCCGCCGCGGTTGCGGCCTGCCTCGCGCTCGCCCTCCCGGCGCTCGACGCCCATGCGAACGGCGACGAAGGACAGGAGGAACCTGCGCTGGCCGCAGGTTTCAGGAAAGGGCGCGTGACCGGGTTTCCGGTCCCGCGCTTCGTATCCCTGAAGGCCGCAAGGGCGCATATGCGCGTCGGCCCTTCCACGGACTATCCGGCATCCTGGATCTATTCCGCCCACGGCCTGCCGCTGGAGATCACCGAGGAATACGGGAACTGGCGGCGCGTGCGCGACCACGAGGGCAACACCGGATGGATGTTCGCCCCTCTCCTGTCCGGCAACCGCACCGCTGTCGTCGGCCCCTGGATGAAACAACCCCTGGCGCTTCGATCGGGGCCTTCGCGAAACGCCCGCGTCGTTGCCCGCCTCGCCCCCGAAGTCCGGCTCAACCTCCACCGTTGCGACGGCACCTGGTGCGAGGTCTCCTTGCAGCAGCGCCGCCTGCGCGGTTCGGTCGAGCAGGGTTCGCTCTGGGGCGTCTATCCCGGCGAGAGCGTGGAATAGTGGAAGGGGATCACTGCACCACGAAGCAGTTGATCGACTTCGATTGCAGGACCGAGCAGGCCTGGGCGGCGGCGGCGGCATCCGAAAAGCCGACGAAGCGGGCCCGGAAATATTCCTTCCTGCCGTCCGCATAGCTTTCGACGCTCGGCGCGATACGGCCGAAATTCTCGGCAAGCAGCGGCAGCGCCTTCTGGAGCATGCCGGAAGCCGCTTCCCGGCTGCCGGCGGCGGCAATCTGGATGCGCCAGAGCGGCCCTACCGGCTCCTGCGGCGTCGCATAAAGGTTGGCGATCGATGCCCTGGCCGGCGGATTGCCCGCCGGGTTGCCAAGCGTGATCTCCTTGCGCGGAACGGCGAAAGGCAGCGGAACCGCGCCTTCGCCCGGCCGCTTCTGCTGAGCCTCGAAAGCCACGAGACCGCCGGCGGCGGGCACATTGCCCGGCACCGACTGATCGAGAAGCTCCGCCATCCGGTCGTCGCGCTGACGCGCCGTCTTGCCGCCGAGAACGACGCCGATCACCCGCCTCCCGTTGACGTTGACGGCGCTGGCGATGTTGAAGCCGGACGCGCGGATATAGCCGGTCTTGACGCCATCCATGCCCGGATAACGATACATGAGGTTGTTGTGGCCGGGGATCTTCCTGCCGCGGAACTCGAAGGAACGCAGCGAAAACAGTTGATATTCCTTCGGGAAATCCCGGATGAGCGCGAGCGCCAGCATCGCCATGTCGCGCGCCGTCGTCACCTGCTGGTCGTCCGGGAGGCCGGAGGCGTTGCGGAACACCGTCCTCGTCATTCCAAGCGAACGGGCCTTCTTCGTCATCATCTGCCCGAAACGCTCTTCCGAACCGCCGAGATGGTCGGCCATCGCCGCCGCCGCGTCGTTGGCGGACCGAACCGCCATTGCAAACACCGCTTCGCGGACGGTGAACGTCTGGCCGGCAGGCACGCCGAGCTTGAAGGGTATCTTGCTCGCCGCGTTCAGCGTCATGACGATTTCCTGGTTCCATCCGAGCCGGCCGTCGCGCAGCGCCTCGAAGGTCATGTAGAGCGTCATCATCTTGGTGAGCGACGCGGGATGGTTGATGTCGTCGGCATTTTCCGACGCCAGCACCTTGCCGCTCCTGGCGTCATAGATGAAATGGGCATAGCCTGCCTCCGCCGTCCTGCCCATCGCAAGGAAAGCACCGGCCAGAAACAGGAACGCCAAAACCCGCTGGATTCGAAACATCTTTCGCCCTCTCCAAATCGCGGCGGAGAATATGACAATCAAGGTGGTGCGAAAATGACGCGCCTCGAATTTAATTCAAGTTTTCACCTGATAGTTAATCAGACTTAAAGAATTAGACGGCCGTCAGCGTCCGCCTGACTGCATCCTTCCAGCCGCGAATCTTGGCGGAACGGGCCTTTTCGTCCATCTTCGGCTCGAAACGGCGCTCCCGCGCCCAGCTTTTCGCAAAAGCCTTCCTGTCCGGCCACACGCCCGCCCTGGAGCCGGCGAGCCAGGCGGCGCCGAGCGCGGTGGTTTCGAGGATCGTCGGCCGGTCCACGGGGGCGTCGAGAAGGTCCGCGAGCCGCTGCATCGTCCAGTCGGAGGCGACCATGCCGCCATCGACGCGCAGCACCGTGTCGCCGCCCGAATTGCGCCAGTCCTTCTGCATGGCGTCCAGGAGGTCGCGGGTCTGGTAGCAGACCGCCTCCAGCGCCGCCCGGGCGAGCTCCGCCGGGCCTGTCGCCCGGGTGAGCCCGAAGATCGCGCCGCGCGCCTCGGCATCCCAATAGGGCGCGCCGAGGCCGGTAAAGGCCGGCACCAGATAGATATCCTGCAGCGGATCGGCGTCTTCCGCCAGATCGCCGGTCTCGGAAGCCCTTTCGATGATGCCGAGACCGTCGCGCAGCCACTGGACGGTCGCGCCGGCTATGAAGATCGAGCCTTCCAGCGCATAGGTCGTTTCCCCGTCGAGACGATAGGCGATGGTGGTGAGCAGCCGGTTCTTCGAGCGCACCAGATCGGCGCCGGTGTTCAGCACCGCGAAGCAACCGGTGCCATAGGTCGATTTCAGCATGCCCGGCTCGAAGCAGGCCTGGCCGATGGTCGCCGCCTGCTGATCGCCGGCCACGCCGAGGATCGGGATCGCCGCGCCGAACAGGCTTTCGTCGGTGATGCCGAAATCGGCGGCGCAATCCTTGACCTCGGGCAGCATGGCCGCGGGGATGCGCAGGATTTCGAGCAGGTCCTCGTCCCAACGGTTCTCGGCGATGTTGTAGATCAGCGTGCGCGAGGCGTTCGTCGCATCGGTGACGAAACTCCGCCCGCCGGTGAGCCGCCAGATCAGGAACGTGTCGATCGTGCCGAAGCAGAGTTCGCCCTTGGCCGCCCGCGCCCTGGCGCCCTTCACGTTGGCAAGCATCCAGGAAAGCTTCGTGCCGGAAAAATAGGGGTCGAGCAACAGCCCGGTGCGGCGGGTGAAGAACTTTTCCAGGTCCTGCCGCTTCAGCTTTTCGCAGTAGCTCGCGGTGCGGCGGTCCTGCCAGACGATGGCGTTGTGGATCGGCCTGCCCGTCTCGCGCTCCCAGACGACCACCGTCTCGCGCTGGTTGGTGATGCCGAGCGCCGCGATGTCCCGGGCCTCGACCCGCGCCTCCTTGAGCGCCTGCCTGACGGCCCAAAGGACGGTTTCCCAGATCTCCTCGGGGTCATGCTCCACCCAGCCGGATTTCGGGAATATCTGGGTGAATTCCTTCTGGCCTATGCCGGCGATCTTCATCTCGCCGTCGAAAACGATCGCCCGGGTCGAGGTCGTCCCCTGATCGATCGCCAGCACATAACCCGCCATGCTCTCCCTCCCGTCCTTGCGTGTCGAGACGGTTTCAAGCAGATGAAGCGAAGGCGGTCAAATGGAAAGGAAGGCGCCGGAGCGCCTTCCCTCCCGTCAGTCGATATCAGCCGCCGGCCTTGAGGGCAGCGCTGCAAAGGCTCCAGTAGCCGCCGCCCTTCTGTATCCATTTCAGCTCGTCGAGCGTGCCGGCTTCCTTGTTGGCGCGATAGGAATCGACGCAGGTATGGAGCCGTGCCCTGCCGGGGGTCTCGCTCGCATATTTCTTGTCGACGGCCTTCGGGAACTTGACGCTCTTGGGCGCCTTGACCGTCGCCTTTTCCGGCTCCTTCTCGGTGGTGGTCGCCACATCGGCCTCATCGGCCTTGTCGGCGGCCGCGGCTTCTGCGCCGCAGAACTTGGCGCGGAAATCGTTCCACTTCACGCCGGCGGCAGAACCGTCTGCCTTCGCGGCCTGGTATTTGGCGCTGCATTCCTTCATCGTCAGCGCACTGGCCGGCGACGAGATCGCAAGAGCCGCGAGGAGAGCGCCCGCAGCGACGAAAGTCAGTTTTCCGTACATGGGTTTGCCTGGAATCGTTGGTTGATCGAGAGTGTGTGCGGGCCCCCCGTCAGGACGGGAGAACCCCGTTCGGGCTTGCCTGGTCGATTGCCGTCGGCAAGTGCTGCGCAAGAAGCTGCGGCAGCTGATCCGCGTCGATGCCAAATGCGGTGGCGAGGCCGCGCACCTGCTCCGAGGAGAGTGCGGCCTTTATCTGATCGGCGGAAACCGGAAGGTTGGCGCCCGTGCCGATCCAGGAGGAGACCTGATCCCCAAGCCCCGCCTGGTTGAGCTGGGCCAGGATGCCGTTCACGCCGTCGGCGTTCTGGAATATATCCTCCGCAACGGCCAAGATGTTCACCGGCTTTCCGCTCAGGGCGTCGGCAATGACGCTTCCCAAGCCGTCAAACAGTCCCATGGGATATCCTCCAATCAGAAAATTTGCATATTCTAAACAAACCCATAGCAGTTTGGAACATTGTTGTCATCACGGTTGAATGACAGGCGCCGCGCCCCCGGAACGCCCCCCCCGCGCGCCGGACCTCGCCGCAATCCGGGACCCGATTGCCAGTTCGCCCGATTTGCGCATAACCTGTCGCGGTCGTTGCGGCGCACAAGAAGGTTGCATTTCGGAAAGAAATGGGCATGACCGGAACCGTCGTCATCCCGGCAGACGGGCAATCTGCGAATTATCGGGCGAGGCAGGGATAGATCATGCAGAAATCCAAGCTTGCGGTTGTGTTTCCCGTATTTAACGGGGAAGCGACCCTGGAAAAGAGCCTGCAATGCATCGCGGACCAGGACTGTCCGGAGTTCCGCGCTTATATCATCGACAACAAATCCACCGACGGGTCGCGTGAGATCGCCAGGCAATTCTGCGCGCGGGATTCGCGTTTCGAGATCATCGAATACGAAGAACATCTGGACGTGATCGGAAACTTCATCCGGGCGATGAAAATCGGGCGGGAGAGAGGCGAGTTCTTCTGCCTGAGAGCTTGCGACGACCTCTCCAGCCCTGACTACCTTTCGAAACTTCTGGCGGCAATCGAGGCGGACGAACGAAAGCTGCTGGCGACAGGTTCGACGGAACGTATCCATCCGGACGGAGTGCGGACGCTTCGCCCGAACGAAGCGACGCTGGATTTCTTCGAGAACCTGAAAACCGGCAAGGTGGCCAAATCCTTGTTCTTCCCCTCCGAATGGTTCTACGGGATCGTCAGATCGCGAGACGGGGCCGACATCATGCTGGAAAGATGGAGTTTGCTTGGGAGCCCCTGGTGCGCCGCCTCATTCACCGTTGCCGAATTCGTGATGCGGGGCAAGGTCGTGTGGGTGGATGGTCCCATATACCAGTTTTTCGAGGGATCGGGGTCCGAAAGCCGATACATGGCGAAATCCCTCCGCGACAAGATCCGGCAAAGATGGACATATGCGATCGGCTGTTACCGGGTTGTGGAAAAGCTGCAGCCCCTGCCGCTGTGGACAAGGATGAAGATTTTCAGGATGTGCTGGCGCGACGCCGGGCGCAAGACACGTTATCGGCTCCGCCGGCATCTGCGGGATTCCCTTCGAAAAGCGGTCGCTGCCCGCCTTGCCTAGGACCTCGCGGCATCGCCATTCGAACCCGAGCGTGGCGTGCCGCTCCCCTTCCGCGGCGGCGGCCACGCGCGCCTTGCCGAACCCGGCATCAATCAATTGCCAGTTCGCCCGATTTGCGCATAACCTGTCGTCGTCGTTGCGGCGCACAAGAACGCCGTTTTTCAGGGAGATATGGGCATGACCAGAACCGTCGTCGTCACCGGCTCAACGAGCGGCATCGGGCTCGGCATCGCGAAGGCGTTTGCAGCCGGAGGCGCCAATGTCGTCATCAACGGTTTCGGGCCGGCGGACGCGATCGAGGCGACCCGCAGGGAGCTCGACGCCTCCGGTGCGGGCACGGTGCTCTATCACGGCGCCGATATGACCAGGCCCGACGAGATCGAGGACCTGATCGCCACGGCGGCGAAAAGTTTCGGCACGGTCGACGTGCTCGTCAACAATGCCGGCATCCAGCACGTCGCCAAGATCGAGGAGTTTCCGCCGGAAAAATGGGATCAGTTGATCGCCATCCTGCTTTCTTCGGCCTTCCACACGATGCGCCACGCGATCCCGCTGATGAAGCAGGCCGGCAAGGGACGCATCATCAACGTCGCATCCGCCCACGGGCTGGTCGCCTCACCGTTCAAGTCGGCCTATGTCGCGGCCAAACATGGCATCATGGGCCTCACGAAGACCGCCGCGCTGGAACTGGCGCAATCGGGAATCACCGTGAACGCCATCTGCCCCGGCTTCGTCTGGACGCCGCTGGTGGAGAAGCAGATCCCGGATCAGGCCCGCGAAAAGGGCATCAGCGAGGACGAGGTGAAGGACCAGATCATGCTGCGGCTGCAGGCGACGAAGGAATTCGTCGGCATCGAGGAAGTGGCCGCCGCCGCCCTTTATCTTGCGAGCGACGCGGCCCGGAGCATAACCGGCACGCACATATCCATCGACGGCGGCTGGACAGCGCAGTAGTATGGCGGGTTGGAACACCGCGAAGATCAACCTGAAGCCGGAGACGGCGGACGAAGGAGACAAATGAGCGAAGCCATCCGCTTCATCCTGAATGGGGAAGAGGTCACCCTTGGAGATTTCGGGCCGACGGAGACACTCCTCGATTATCTGCGCCTGAGGCGGCGGCTGACAGGAACCAAGGAAGGTTGTGCCGAAGGCGATTGCGGTGCCTGCACGGTGTTGGTCGGCCGATTGACGGAACAGGGCCTGCGTTACGAGAGCGTCAACGCCTGCATCCGTTTTCTGGGTTCGCTCCACGGCACCCATGTGGTGACCGTCGAGCATCTCGCCGGCAAGGACGGCGCGCTCCACCCGGTCCAGCAGGCAATGGTCGATTGCCATGGCTCGCAATGCGGGTTCTGCACCCCCGGCTTCGTGATGTCGCTCTACGGCCTGTGGCTCTCCAGCGCGGCCCCGACACGGGCCGATATCGAAAGCGCGCTGCAGGGCAATCTCTGTCGCTGCACCGGCTACGAGCCGATCGTGAAGGCCGCCGAGCAGGTTTCGGAAAACAGACCGAGCTCGCTCTTCGATCCGCTGGAACGCGACCGCATCCAGATCATGGCCAAGCTCTGGGCGATCCAGTCCGAGATCGATACGGTCGTGGTCGAAAAGGACGGCGCACGCTCGATCGTGCCGGCGTCCGTCGCCGCCCTGGCCGATATCCTCACCGAGGAGCCGGACGCGACGATCGTCGCGGGAGCCACCGATGTCGGGCTGTGGGTCACCAAGCAGATGCGCGTGCTCAACCCGGTGATCTTCATCAACCACCTCGCCGAACTGCAATCGGTCACCACGGACGAGACGGGCATCACCATCGGCGCGGGGGTGAGCTACACCCAGGCTTTCGATGGGCTGGCGGCGGAAATCCCCGCCTTCGGCCGCCTGATCGACCGCATCGGCGGCCAGCAGGTGCGCAACATGGGAACGATCGGCGGCAATATCGCCAACGGCTCGCCGATCGGCGACACCCCGCCGGCGCTGATCGCCCTCGGCGCCGAGCTGACGCTCAGGACGCATGCCGGCCGGCGCACCATCCCGCTGGAGGATTATTTCATCGCCTACGGCAAGCAGGACCGGCTGCCCTCCGAATTCGTCGAAAAGATATTCGTCCCGCGCCAGGCGGAAAACAGCCACTTCGCCGTCTACAAGATCTCGAAACGGCGCGACGAGGACATTTCCGCGCTGTGCGGCGCGTTCAGCCTGTCGCTCGACGGCGACGGCAAGGTGGCCGGCATCCGCATCGCCTTCGGCGGCATGGCCGCCACCCCGAAACGGGCAAGGCACGTCGAAGAGGCGCTTTTCGGCCAGGCCTGGAGCTGGGGCGTGGTCTCCGCCGTCCGCGACGCCTTTGAAGAGGACTACGCGCCGCTGACCGACTGGCGCGCCACCGCGGAATACCGGAGCCTTGCGGCCAAGAACCTCCTGACCCGCTTCTTCCTGGAAACGGCCGGCCAGCCCCAGGAACTGCGCCGCTTCGAGCTTGAGGAGGCGTGATGATGGACAAGTCGACCTTCGAAACCAAATCCGTCGTCGACGGCCGCATGCATGTCTCGCAGAAACATGATTCGGCGCATAAGCATGTCACCGGAAGTGCCGAATATATCGACGATATCCAGGAGCCGGTCGGTACGCTGCATGGCGGCCTCGGCCTCTCCGACCGCGCGCATGCGGAAATCGTCTCGATCGACCTTTCCGCCGTGAAGGCTTCGCCCGGCGTCGTCTGGGTGATGATCGCAAACGACATTCCGGGCTTCAACGACGTCGCCTCGACCGGCCAGCACGACGAGCCGCTGCTGGCGGTGACGGAGGTACAGTTCCACGGCCAGCCGATCTTCGCGGTCATCGCCGAGACCCGCGATCAGGCCCGCCGTGCGGCGAAACTCGCCCGCATCGAATATAACGACCTGCCACACTGGACCGATATCGACGGCGCCCGCGAAAACGACGCCCCGAACGTCATCGAACCGATGACCTTGAGGCGTGGCGAGCCGGAAACGGAAATCGGGAAGGCGCCGCTGCGCGTGCAGGGCCACATGTATATCGGCGGCCAGGAGCATTTCTATCTCGAAAGCCATATCGCGCTCGCCATTCCCGGCGAAGACGACGAGGTGACCGTCTGGTCCTCCACCCAGCATCCGAGCGAGGTACAGCACATGGTGGCGCATGTGCTCGGCGTCTCCAACAATGCCGTGGAGGTCAAGACGCGCCGCATGGGCGGCGGCTTCGGCGGCAAGGAAACGCAGGGCAACCAGTTCGCCGCTCTCGCCGCGATCGCCGCCAAGAAGCTGAAGCGGGCCGTGAAGTTCCGGCCGGATCGCGACGAGGACATGTCGATCACCGGCAAGCGGCACGACTTCCGTGTCGACTACGACGTCGCCTTCGACGAGGAAGGCCGTATCCACGCGGTCGATGCGACCTACGCGGCGCGCTGCGGCTTTTCGGCCGACCTTTCCGGCCCGGTGACGGATCGCGCCCTCTTCCATGCGGATTCCAGCTACTATTATCCGCATGTGCACCTGACCTCCCGGCCGCTCAAGACACATACGGTCTCCAACACCGCCTTCCGGGGTTTCGGCGGACCGCAGGGCATGGTCGGCGGCGAGCGCATCATCGAGGAGATCGCCTATGCAACGGCCAAGGACCCGCTCGACATCCGCAAGCTGAATTTCTACGGCCAGCGGGGCTCGGGGCGCACGGTCACGCCTTACCATCAGGAGGTCGAAGACAATATCATCGCCCGCATCGTCGAGGAGCTGGAAACCTCCTCGGACTACCGGGCGCGGCGGCAGGCGATCATCGACTTCAACGCCAACAGCCCGGTGATCCGCAAGGGGATCGCGCTGACGCCGGTGAAGTTCGGCATTTCCTTCACCATGACCGCCTACAACCAGGCCGGCGCGCTGGTGCATATCTACAGCGACGGTTCGATCCACCTGAACCACGGCGGCACGGAAATGGGCCAGGGCCTCTATACCAAGGTGGCGCAGGTCGTGGCCGACACGTTCCAGGTCGATATCGAGCGGGTGAAGATCACCGCGACGACCACCGGCAAGGTGCCGAACACCTCGGCGACCGCCGCCTCCTCCGGCTCCGACCTGAACGGCATGGCGGCCTATGACGCCGCCCGCCAGATCAAGGAACGCCTGATCGAATTCGCCGTGCGGCAATGGAAGGTGGGCCGTGAAAAGGTGGAGTTCCTGGCCAACCGGGTGCGGATCGGCAGCGAGATCGTGCCCTTCGACACGTTCATCCGCGCCGCCTATTACGACCGGGTGCAGCTTTCCGCCGCCGGCTTCTACAAGACGCCCAAGATCCACTGGGACCGCAAGGCGGGGCGCGGCCGGCCGTTCTACTATTTCGCCTATGGGGCGGCCTGCTCGGAAGTGTCGATCGACACCCTGACCGGCGAATATCTGGTCGACCGCACCGACATCCTCCACGATGTCGGCAAGTCGCTCAATCCGGCGATCGACATCGGCCAGATCGAGGGCGGCTTCGTGCAGGGCATGGGCTGGCTGACGACGGAGGAGCTCTGGTGGGACGACAGAGGACGGCTGAGGACCCACGCGCCCTCGACCTACAAGATCCCGCTTGCCTCGGACCGGCCGAAGGTCTTCAACGTCAAGCTCGCCGAATGGGCGGAAAATGCCGAGCCGACGATCGGCCGCTCGAAGGCGGTGGGAGAACCGCCGTTCATGCTGGCGATCTCGGTGCTCGAAGCGCTCTCCATGGCGGTCGCAAGCGTCGCGGATTATTCCGTCTGCCCGCGCCTCGACGCGCCGGCAACCCCCGAACGGGTGCTGATGGCGGTGGAACGGCTGAAGGCGATGGGGTGAACAAATGCGTATCCGCGATGAACGTCCCGGCGACGAGGACACGATCCACGAGCTGACGCAGACGGCTTTCGCACCCATGCCCTACAGCGTCGGCACGGAAGGCTCGATCATCCGCGCGCTGCGCAGATCGGGCGACCTCTCGCTGTCGCTGGTCGCCGAGGACGATGGAAACATCGTCGGCCATGCGGCCTTTTCGCCGGTGGCGATCGACGGCGTGCATGACGGCTGGTTCGGCCTCGGCCCGATCTCCGTCAGGGCGGACAGGCAGAGGCAGGGGATCGGCAAGGCCCTCATCCGCGAAGGTCTGGAAAGGCTGAAGGCGCGGGGCGCCAAAGGATGTGCGCTGGTCGGCAACCTGGACGTCTACCGGAGCTCGGGCTTTGAAAACGACGGCCGGCTTTCCTGCAAGGGTGTGGACGACCGTTATGTGCAGCGCCTAGGCCGTAGCGACGAATTAACTATTTGAGCCAGATGGCGATAGCGGCGATTTTGACGAAGCCCATGAAGTTTGCGAGCAGCTTGTCGTATCGTGTGGCGACACGTCGGAATTGTTTGAGCTTG